>CAZVDJ010000410.1:775-4672 GCA_964626245.1 uncultured Gemmatimonadaceae bacterium | reverse complement strand
GGCCGCGAGCACGGCCTCGCCGCCGCTCGCCTCCGCCAGCCGCAATACGAGCGTCCAGGCCGCACTGTCGTGCCGCGTGCCGGCGGCCAGCACGCGCATCGCCAGGCGCGTCTCCGGCTCCACGGTCGCCAGCTCGGCCCCCCACGCCAGGCGCTCGAGCAGGGCGCTGTCGCCGTACTGCGTGGCCAGTCGCGCCAGCTCCAGTCGCGCCGCCTCGTGATACGGCGACAGCTGCATGATGCGCCACAGGGCCGGCGCCGCGCCACCGTACGACAGGCGGCGCGGCGGTGTCCCCGACAGCCGCCGGGCCGCCGGCGAGCCGAAGGAAACGAGCGCCGAGTCGATGGCCCCGCCGTCGTGCCGGTGCACGAAGGCCGCCGCGAACCAGAGCGTGGGATCGTCGGTGACGGTGCCGAGCAGGGCGCGATAGGCAGAATCGGCACCGAAGATGTCGCCCGTCATCCAGCGTTGATGCGCCTGCAGCCACCGGCGCTCGTCAGGCGAGAGCGACCCCTGCGCGCGCACCGCGAGCCGCAAGGCGCGCTGCGCCCCGGCGTCGTCCAGCTGCCAGGCCCGCACGAGCGACAGCCCTAATGCCGCGCTGCCACTGGCGGAGTCCCCGCCCGCCTGCTGCAACCACCGGGCGGCCTCGCGCCAGCGGCCGCGGGCCAGCGCCACCTGCGCCGCCGCCAGGCTGGTGTCGCGCGGCGACGCCCCGCCAATCGTGATGGAGCGCGCCGGCGCCGCCGACGCGCTTGCACCCGGCGTGGCGGCGTGTCGCGTGCTGTCGGCCAGCTGGGCGAGCGACGGGAGGCGGACCGGTGGCGTGCGCGTCAGGAGCCGCTGGGTGACCTGCACGGCGAGGAAGAGCCCGCCCAGCACCGCGACCACGGCCGCGACGTTGGACGCGACCACCATCCAGCGCGGGGTGGTGAGCAGCAACGACTCGCGTCCCGGCGCACCGGGTTGGCGCGACGACGGCGCTCGCAACGGCGGCGACGTGTCGTCGGTGGGACGAACCGACGGTTGGTCGGTGGGGTGAGGCGCGGGCGAGTCGTCGGGCACGGCGTGGGGCGAAGTCGGCGGCCAATCTGCAGCGGAGCGCGGGGTTGCCGCGAGGGATGACCTCGACTTGCTTGTCCTGAGTTCACCTGCCGCAGGACCCCTCCGTGCGTACACGCCCCTTCCCTGCCGATCGCCTGCCTCGTCCATCACTGGCGCCGTGTGCCCGCGCCCGATCACGCTGGCGCGCCGCGGCGCTCGTCCTCCTGGTGACCGCGGTGTCCGGCGCCTGCCGCGAGGGGGCCGGGATCTCGACCACCGAGCCGGAGGTGGGGCCGGGCACGGTCTACGCGCTCGCGTCGGCCAACGAAATCACGCTTCCGGCGAGTTTCACCGCCGAGGGGCGTACGGTGGTGCTGCGAAAGGGGGCGCTGACCCTGGGGAACGACTCCACCTTCATCTTCTCCTACGCGCACCGCACCGCGGTGAACAACGGACTCCCGTCGGACGGGACGGTGTCGGTACGCGGGCAGTTCAGGCGCAACGGGACGGCGCTGGCGTTGCTGCAGCAGAGCGACACGATGTTCACCGGGACGTACGCCGCCACCACCGTGAGCCTCTCGGTGCGCCGGGCGACGGTCACCGGGCAGCGCTTCGTCTTCGTTCGCTAGGCGACCGATCGCGGCGAGCGCCCGGCAGCGCGATGGCACACGCGGCCGGGCGCCTTGCAGTGGACGCGCGCTTCAGGGGGTCCGTCGCACCGTGACGCCGAAGGTCCGCGGCTCACCGACAAAGCCCACGTAGAGCCCCGTCCCACCGCCCACGGCCGCCAGCTGCTCGTAGTAGTCCTTGTCGAGCAGGTTGCGCGACCAGGCGATCACCGACCAGCGGTTGTTCACCCGGATCCCCACGCGGCCGTTGAGGACGGCGTAGCCATCGACGACGAGGTACTCCGAGGGCGTCGTGCTCGACGAGAACTTCGAGCGATACGCGGCGTCGAGTCCGGCGAGGAGATCGGTCGTGCGCCCCACGGAGCGGACGTAGTCGCTGCCGAGTGCCAGCGCCCACTTGGACAGGCCGGCGAGCTGCGACCCCGAGATGTCGACAAACTGCGGGCCGCCGGTAAGCTCGAGCGGAGTCGGGGCGCCGGTGAAGCGGACGTGCTTCCCGTCGTTGTAGGCCGCGGACCCCGAGAGCGAGAGGCGCTCGTTCACCCGGGCACTCCCCTCGAACTCCACGCCGCGCACCCGGATCTCCTCGGCGTTGGCCAGGTAGCCGCGCACCACGCCGGCTTCCGACGTGAAGACCTGCGTCTGGTAGTCGTGCACCACCGTGTTGAAGGCGTTGAAGTTGGCGGTGACGCCACGCCACGGAGTGGTCTTGAGGCCAACTTCCACGTGCCGCTCGTCCTCGGGCGGGACCACCGCGATGCTCACGTCCGGCTGCCCGGTCCGCGGGTCGGTCGGGAGGCCACCGGCGATGTTGAGGCCCACCGACTTGAACGAGGTGGCGTAGGTGGCGTACGCGTTGACCTTGTTGGACACCGCGTAGCCCACCGACAGCTGGCCCGACAGGTTGGTGTCGTCGGTATCGACCTGGTACGCGGCGGGACGGGCGATCCCGTTCTGGATGGCCACGAGGGCGGGGTTGGTGGTCGACAGCCCGCCAGTCACCCGCTGGTCGTAGCTCCCTTCCTTCTGGTCATAGTTGAAGCGGAGCCCCGGGAGGACGCGCAGCCGGTCGGTGACGAACCATTGCAGCTGACCGAAGAGCGCCGCGCTCACGTTGGTGAAGTCGATGAGCGCGTCGGAGCGCAGCCCGTTCAGGAGCCCCGGCGTTGCCGCGTTGGCGCTGGGTGCCAGGTTGAAGCGCCAGGAGTCGGCGCCGTTCTCCAGCGTCACGGTGCCGTCGAGCGTCTGGTGGAAGCCGAACGCACCCACCACGAAGTCCACGTTGCGGGACACCTTGGCCGCATACCGGAGCTCCTGCGTCCACTGCTTCTGCAGCGACGGCGCCTCCGAGCGGGAGGTGACGTCGAGCCCCGTGAAGTCCCGGTCGTTGGACGGACCCCAGTCCCAGAAGCGCCAGGCCGTGATCGACGTGAGCTGGCCCGGGCCCACGGTCCAGTCGGCGGTGAGCGACGCGCCGCCGTAGTCCTGGTCGGAGCGCCACGGGGTGTTTGTGTCGATGATGCGGTCGAAGGGGTCGCGGCCGGGAAGGGCGTAGCCCAGGTCGGCGGCGATCTGCGGGAACTGGCGGTTGGCGTTGCGCCAAGTTGGAGCGATCCCCACCACCACCGGTGCGTAGCCGTTGGGCCGCTGGCGCGAGTAGTCGGCCGCCACCGTGAGCACCACGTTCGGGATGGGGAGGAAGAGCAGCTGGCCGCGCCCCCCGACGTTGTCGAGCGTGTTCACGTCCTCGTTGGTGGCGATGTTCCGCAGGAGGCCGTCTCGCTGCGTGACCGAGTACGAGAGCCGCCCCGCCAGGTTGGCGCGCAGCGGGCCGGTGATCGATCCCTTGGTCTGGAAGTAGCCGAAGTTGCCGGCGCTCACCTCCACCGCCCCCTCGCCCCGCACGATGTTGGGCCGGCGCGTGGTGATGTTGAGCGCGCCGGCGGTGGTGTTCTTGCCGAACAGCGTCCCCTGCGGGCCGCGCAGCACCTCGATGCGATCGACGTCGAGGAAGTCGAGCGTGGCGGCGGCAGGGCGCGAGTGAAAGACCCCGTCCACGTACATCCCCACGCCCGGCTCGATGCCGTCGTTGGCCAGGCCGAACGGCAACCCAAGGCCGCGGATGTTGAGGAAGGAGTTGCGCGGATTGGTGGTGTAGAACTGGATGGAGGGGATCGCCTGCTGCAGACGATTGACGTTGAACGCCCCGGCGTTGTCCATCGCC
>CAZVDJ010000410.1:0-765 GCA_964626245.1 uncultured Gemmatimonadaceae bacterium | reverse complement strand
GGTGATGACGGCGACCGGGATGGGGACGTCCTGCGCCTCCTCCTCCACGCGCCGCGCGGTCACGGTGACGCGCCCCACGTCGGTGGCGACGCTGCTGTCGGGCTTCTGGCCCGCCTTGGCCGGCGCACGATCCGGTTGCTGAGCGCCGGCGCCTGCCGCCAACGCGCCGACCATCGCCGCGGCCCACACGAGAGTTGCACCAACACCGACACGCATAACGCCTCCTGAAGTCCGGACCATCCGAGCGGAACGGACTCCCTGTCAGGCAGCGCGCGTGCCATGCCCCGGCCAGATTACGCCACGGGCAGCCGGCACACGCGGGGCGCGGCCGCCCGGAGCGGCAACTCGTGATGCGGCAGGCGGTGGGGCGGTCGCGACGTGCAACGGGGCCCCGCCAGCCGTCAAATGCGCTGGGGGGCCCCGTCACCGGATGTCAGCGATCGACGCGCGGCCGCACGCGAGGTGTTGCGGCGCGCCACGACGGTGAACGCGCGCCTACTTCGTCTTCTCGTACTCGCGGCGCAGCCGCGCCATCATCTCCCCGCGCCGGTCGTAGAGCCGCCGCAGCGGGCGCTTGGGGCGCCTGGCCAGCGCGTACGACGTGAGGAGCGGCAGCGCGACGGTGGAGTCGAGGTAGCAGACCACGGCGTCGGGGAGCCGATCGGGGTCGATCTTCCCCCAGCTCACCGCCTCGGCGGGCGTTGCACCTGACAGCCCCCCGGTGTCCGGACGGGCGTCGGTGACCTGCAGGAAGTAGTCGTGCCC
>CAZVDJ010000409.1:0-4673 GCA_964626245.1 uncultured Gemmatimonadaceae bacterium | reverse complement strand
GATGGCGCCGCCGATGTCCTTGTACGACTGCGTGATGTCGGGGGTCAGGAAGTCGACGCCCCCCACGTCCAGCCCGATGGCCTTGATGGCGCGCACCGCCATCTCGGCGTTGTCGGGATGGACGATGTCGGTGACGTCGGTGGCCGTCCCGCCCGTGGAGATGTTGGCCGTCAGGCGCAACATCACCACCTCGCCGGCCGCGGGGACGGAATCCTTCGTGTACCCCGTTCCCGCCATCAGCCGCTCGGCCTCGTGGTCCAGCTCGATGCGGGTGAGCACCTTCTCGTGCCCGATGCCGCGCCGCGGGTCGGCGTTGACCTCCGCCACCAGCGCCTCGATGGTCCGCACGCCATCGCCCACCACGTGGCCCGGCATGCGCTTGGAGGCCGCGACCAGTTCGCCGTTGATCACCAGCATCCGGTGGTCGGCGCCGGCGATGAAGCTCTCGACCAGCACCGACCGCGAGTGCTCCCTGGCCTTCTGGAAGGCGGTGCGCACCGCCGCCTCGTCCATCAGGTGGATGGAGACGCCCCGTCCGTGGTTGGCGTTGTACGGCTTGACCACCACGGGATAGCCGATGCGCCGCGCCGCCTGGGCGGCCCCGTCCTCGCCCTGCACCAGGCGCTGCTGCGGCACGGGCAGGCCTAACGAGGCCAGGATCCGGTTCGTCTCCTCCTTGTCGGAGGCCAGCTCCACCGCGATGTGCGGCGTGTGCGAGGTGACGGTGGCCTGGATGCGCTTCTGGTACTTGCCGTGTCCCAGCTGGATGAGGGAGAACTGGTTGAGGCGGATCCAGGGAATGCCGCGCCGCGCCGCCTCGTGCACGATGGAGGCGGTGCTGGGGCCCAGCGCACGGCGCTGCGCGTACCGGATGTACTCGTCGCGCGCCACGTCCCAGCGCCACTCGGCGTCGAGTGCCGTCGGTTGCAATGCGGCCGGGAGCAACGAATGCAGCAGCGCCAGCGCGAGGTCGGCCGCCTCGTTCCCCACCTCGGCCTGCTCGTACTCGAAGACGACGTCGTACACGCCGGGGCGTCCGTCGATCGACCGCGTCTTGCCGAAGGTGACGTCCTCGCCCGCCATGTTCTGCAGCTCGATGGCCACGTGCTCCAGCACGTGCCCCAGCCAGGTCCCCTCGTCCTCGGTCATGCGACGGATGAAGCCGCCCGGCTCGCCGTAGCTGCACCCGTGCTCGGCCAGCCCCGGCAGGCGCTCCACCAGCGCATCCACGAAGCCGCGCCCCAGGCGCATGGTGGGCCACGCCTCCAGCTCACCCAGGTCGACTTCCAGCCGGATGACCGGGAAGTGGGCGTAGATGCTGGGGCCCACGTACGTGCGGCGATCGGAGATGAGCATGGGTCGGGAGACGGGAGACGGGAGACGGGAGTCGGGAGGGGGCGAGGAACTTTCTCCCGTCTTCTGGAGGCCGGATCGCTACTCCGCGGGTTGCATGGCGCGCATATCGGCGCGACGGGTGTGCAGGTTGTAGCTGGCACCGTGCGTGAGGATGTGCAGCTGCACGCCCACCAGCGAAACCGGCTGGCCGCGATCCGTGTGGTCGGCGGATGAGTACTCCACCTTCGACGGGTCGATGCAGGTGATGGCGCCGGAGCCGCGGATCTCGATCACGTCATCGGGGCCGATGAAGGCCGCGGTGTCCTCGTCCAGCCCCAATCCCACGGCGAACGGGTTGAGCGCCAGTGCCATCAGCAGCCGCCCCAGCCGGTCGCGTTGCCTGAAGTGCTGGTCGATGACGACGCGGTTGGTCAGGCCGAGTCCGGGCGCCAGCGTCATCATCCCCACGCGCGGCGTGGGTCCTTCCTCGCCAAAGGCGATCATGTGCTCAGAGAGAAAGGCCGCGCCGGCCGACGTGCCGGCCACGTGCTGCCCGGCCGCGTTGCGACGGCGCAGGAGCTTGGCCACGGGCGTTCCGCCCAGGATGGTCGAGAGCTTCAGTTGATTGCCGCCGGTCAGGAAGACGCCGTCGGCGCGCTCGAGCACGGCCAGGTAGTCCTCATCGTCGGCGTCGCTGCGGCGCTCGATGGAAACGGCCTTGGCCTCCTGCGCCCCAAGCGAGCGGAAGAGGCGCTCGTAGTCGCGCCCGGTGTCGGGGTCGGACGAGGCGGTGGGGAGAATGGCGATGCGCGCACGACGGCCGCCGCACAACGCGACGAAGTGCTGCAGGATGTCCGAACCATCGATCCGGCCGCCGATGGGCACGATGTAGCCGCGCGAGGAGTCGTCGGGGACGCGAGAGGGCATTGGAGGAGAGAAGACGAATAGGCGCGAAGACGAGCTGGAAGGTACGGAAGGGTGGGAGGGAGGGCGAGTAATGACCGGAACCGGCGAGACCTAATCGTGGGCGACACGTGACCGTCGGCTCGTCACGGGGCTATCGACACACCGACCGGGCAGGTGCAGGTTGGTGGCCCGCCGCCGGCCCGGCCGTCGGGCGTACTCCCCATCGCTCTTCGAGGCTTTCATGACCGCTCCCACCGAGACCACCTACGCAGGCCGGATGCTCTGGCACGACCTCATGACGACCGACCTCGCCGCCGCGCAGAAGTTCTACACATCCCTTGCCGGCTGGGGAACCGAGGTGTGGGATGGAATGGAGATGCCGTACACGATGTGGACCGTGGGTGGCAAGCCGATCGGCGGCATCGCCCCCCTGCCCGCCGAAGCCGCTGCGCAGGGGACGCCGCCGCACTGGCTCGGCTACATCGGCACGAGCAACTGCGATGCAACGGCTGATCAGGCCAAGGCGCTGGGCGGCGCGGTGCTGGTGCCGCCGACCGACATCCCCACGGTCGGGCGATTCGCCGTGCTGGCCGATCCGTACGGCGCTGCATTCGCCGCCTTCACGCCGGCTGCCGAGCCGCCCGGACACGAGGGACCGGCTGGCGTGGGAGAGTTCTCGTGGTGCGAGCTGGCCACCAACGACCTGAACGGCGCGCTCGACTTCTACGGCAAGCTGTTCGGCTGGACGCTCGACAACGACATGGACATGGGGCCCATGGGGATCTACCGCATCTTTGCGCGCAACGGGCAGATGATGGGGGGCATGTACGCGATCACCGAGGCCATGCCGATGCCGCCCTCGTGGACCTACTACATCCGCGTGGCCGACATCGATGCTGCTGCGGCGAAAGCCTCGGAGGGCGGCGGCCAGATCGTGCAGCCGGTCATGGATATTCCGGGCGGCAAGATCTTCATGGCGAACGACCCGCAGGGGGCATTCTTCGCCGCGCATTGGCAACCGATGTGACGAACCTCATCTCCTCGCTGGTCGCGCGCGCCCGCCCGACGTAGCTTCGCGCGTCGCCTGGCGAGGGGATGTTGCCTCGACTCCGGTCGAGCGGTCCTCTGCACGAGCCTGGTACCGGCTGCATGCACCGCCTCGGCGGGCACCAGGCATCGCGCAGCGAGGGAGGGCGTGTCCGGCGATCCGGGGGCGCGTTGACCCCTGCACGCGCCTGAGCGGCGACGTGCCTGCCGCGCCACCCATCCCCCACGTCCCCCCAGGGAAGACAGGACTGCATGGCCACTGGTGAGTCGCACCGTCGCACCCCGCCGATGAACCGGCGCGTCGACCGGGTGACCCCTCGTGACCTCGCGGCCATGGGGCACGGTGGCAAGTACCGCGTCTGCGTCATCGTCGGGACGCGTCCCGAGGCGATCAAGATGGCGCCGGTGATCCTGGAGCTGCACCAGCATCGGCAGGTGGTCGAGACGATCGTGGTCACGACCGCGCAGCACCGCGAGATGCTGTCGCAGGCGCTGGACGCCTTCGGCATCAAGCCGCACGTGGACCTTGGCCTGATGGCGACCCGCCAGGCGCTGGCCGACTTCACCGCGCGGGCGATGCTCGCGCTCTCCTCGTGCTTCGCGGAGCTGCGCCCCGACGTGGTGCTGGTGCAGGGCGACACGACGACCGTGCTGTGCGCGGCGCTCGCGGCGCACTACCAGGGGATTCCCGTGGGGCACGTGGAGGCCGGGCTCCGCTCGGGCAACCTGCGCAACCCGTTTCCCGAGGAGCTCAACCGCCGGCTGGCGTCGGTGGTGGCCGACCTGCACTTCGCCCCCACCGAGGTGGCGCGCGAGAACCTGCGCCGCGAGGGAGTCCCCGACGATCGCATCGTGGTCACCGGGAACACCATCGTGGACGCGCTGCGCCGCATTCCCCGCAAGTCGTCGTTTGAGGACCCGCGCCTCAACGCCCTCCCGTGGGAGAAGCGCCGCTTCGTCCTGTGCACCGTGCACCGGCGCGAGAACCTGGGCGAGCCGCTGGCCAACATCTGCCGGGCACTGGGCGAGCTGGCCAGCATGCACACGGACACGCACTTCGTCTTCCCGGTGCACCTCAACCCGCACGTGCGCGACGTCGTCTTCGACGAGCTGGCGGGGATGCCTCGCGTGGAACTCCTCGACCCGTTAGGCTACGGCGACCTGCTGGAGCTGCTGCGCCGCTCCGAGTTCGCGATGACCGATTCCGGGGGGATCCAGGAGGAGTGCCCGTCGCTGGGGAAGCCGGTCCTGGTACTGCGCAAGAACACCGAGCGTCCCGAGGTGGTGACGTCGGGCTTCGGGCGCGTGGTGGGGACCGAGACGCTGGCCATCGTCGAGGCGGCCACCGAGCTGCTCGACGACTACCGGGTCATCGAGTCGATGAC
>CAZVDJ010000408.1:0-4678 GCA_964626245.1 uncultured Gemmatimonadaceae bacterium | reverse complement strand
GATCGCAGCCGCTCGGAGCTGGCGTTCGGCACCGTGGCACTCGTCTCGCCCGACCCGTCAGCAGACGACTTCCTGGCCGACGTGCTTCCGTCGCTGCGCGCGCGCGCCGAGCGCATCACGGTCTACGCGTCGAGCGCCGACTTTGCGCTCTGGTCCTCGTGGGGAACCAACCGGGCGCGGCGACTGGGGCTGGGCGGGCGCTTTGCCACCGTGGCACGCGACGTGGAGACGGTGGAGGTGCCGTACGCCGCCAGCGACCGCTATGGCCACAACCCATTCCTGGCCGAGCCGTTCCGCGACGACCTGCACCGGCTGCTGGTGTCGCGACTGCCGGCGGCGCGTCGCGGCCTGGTGGAGCTGCCGCTGGCCGATGGCAAGTCGATGTGGCGATTGCCCTGAAGGCGGAATCCCCCCACCGTTAGGCTCCACCCCCGATCACCACGCCATGTCCACCTCCGCCCGACACGTCCTGCTCGCCGGCGCCACCGGATTGATCGGACGCGAAGTCAACCGCCTCCTGGCCGAGGACGCGGGCGTCTCGCGCGTGACCGCCCTCGTCCGGCGCCCCCTTCCGGCCGAGCACCGCCATGCCAAGCTGGTGGAGTTGGTGGCGGACTTCGACGCACTCGACGCGCAGGCGGCGTCGTTCGCGGTCGACCAGGTGGTGTGCGCGCTGGGGACCACGATCCGGAACGCCGGGTCGCAGGCGGCCTTCCGCACGGTGGACTACGAGTACCCGTTGCGCATTGCCAAACTGGCGCGTGCTGGCGGTGCCCGCCATTTCCTCCTGGTGAGCGCCATGGGGAGCGACGCGTCGTCCCGCGTCTTCTACAATCGCGTGAAGGGCGAGGTGGAGCGCGACGTGCTGGCGCTCGGCTACCCGAGCGTGACCATCGCGCGCCCTTCGTTGCTGCTGGGCGACCGTGCCGAGTTCCGGCTTGGCGAGGAGATCGGCGCCAGGCTGGCCTTTCTCATGCCGTCGAAGTGGAAGCCGGTGCACGTGCGGCAGGTGGCGCGGGCGCTGGTGCATGCCGCCCGCGAGGACCGCCCGGGTGTCCGCATCCCGGAGAACGCGGAGCTACGCCGGCACCCGAGCTGAGCGCGTGAGGTACGTGACGACGTCGGCCGCGCGATACGACGTGCGCCCCTCCAGGAATCGCGCCAGGTGCGCGGCATCGTCACCCGACGTCACCAGCGGCGGCTCGACGTACCCGTCGCGCTGCTGCCCCAGCCCGATCCCGGCCATGAGGGCGTTGCACAGGCAGGCGCGTCCCTCCGTGTCGTCCCTGTTCCCTCCCTTGGTCGTGTACTGCGAGACCGGCTCGGCGGGGCAGCGATAGATGAGGTGTCGATCCCCGTCGTAGACCGCCGTGCGCAGGTAGCCCAGGTCACAGACGCGCTCGCGCGGCCGGTGGAGCACCGGCAGCGCGTCGACCATCGCGACCTTGAACGGGTAGCCCGTGGGCGAGGCGCGCGGGTCGGTGCGCACGCTGACGCGCGACGCCAGCGCGCCGTCGATCACGGCCTGCTTCACCTCGCGGGTGAAGCCTGCTTCGTCGCTGTAGGCAAAGAGCGTCCCCACCTGAATACCGGCCGCTCCCTGCGCCAGCGCCTCGTCGAGCGCCTCGGGTGAACCAGCGCCGCCCGCGAGCCAGAACGGGAGTCCCAGGTCGCGCATGGCCGCCAGGTCCACCACGTCCCGTTCCCCGTAGATCGGCTCGCCATTCGCATCCAGTCGCATCGGACCGCGCGGCGGCGCGTTGTGCCCGCCCGCCGTGGGTCCTTCCACCACGAAGCCATCCACGCGGCCGTTGGACTTGCGGGCCAGCGTCTGCGCGAGCGACGCCGCCGAGACGATGGGAAAGAAGCGCGGACGCTCGAGCGGAGCGCTGGCATCGCCGAAGTGCGTGCGCGGGTCGAACGAGAGGAGTTCGGTGCGCCCGGACGGGAGCCCCTCGACATCGAACTTGATCGCGGCCGGCTCGTGCTGGCTGAGCGCGTCGAGTGCGCCCGGAATGTCGCGCGGAATGCCCGCCCCCATCAGGACCACGTTCACCCCGGCGAGCATGGCGCCATAGAGCGTGGCCAGGTTGGGCATCTGCACCTTGGTGAGCAGGTTGATGCCGACCAGGCCATCATGTCCTTCCCGGGCGAGGGCGACCTCGACAAATGCCGCCAGCATCGTGATCTGCTGGCGCAGGGGACTCACCGCCTGCTTGTACATCGGCAGGAGGCGATAGGGCTCGCCGGTAGCGCGCCCCTCGGGGCGGTAGAAGCGCCGGAGCACGTACTCCGACACGTCGGGGACCGGGAAGCGCGCCATGGCACGGCGCACGCTTCCGCACGGGTCGCCGTCCTGCAGCCGGCGCACGAGGACGCTGTCGATGGCGGTACCCGAGACGACGCCGAGCTGTCCGGCAGCCGCAACGGCGCGCGCCAGCGACCAGTTGGAGACGGCGATCCCCATGCCGCCCTGGATTACCCGCGGAAGGAACGGTGGAGGAGTCATTCCTGCAGGCTAGGGCCGGTCCGCCCGACGCACAATTCACGGATCCCTGACAGTCGTGTGGGGCGGCTTCCGCAGGCGAGGTCACGCCGCGGCGGCCCACGCACATGACGTGGCCACGCTGGCGGGTGGCGCCCGAGCGCCGCAGGTTGGGGCATCGCCCACCGGAGCCGACATGTTCGCGTTCGACCGCGCACGCTTCTTCGCCGACTTTGCCGCGCGCACGCGCGTCGCCCTCACCCCGGCCCGCCGTGACTCGCTGGACTGCCTGCTGGGCCGCCTGGAGCAGGACGCCGGCTTCACGATGCTGCGCGAGCTCGCCTATGTCCTGGCAACGATCCACTGGGAAACCGGCACGACGTTCGCCCTCATCCGAGAGCGACGTGCCAGTGCGGAGAAGAACCCGCGACTCCATGCGCTGCAGCAGCGCTACTGGCCCAGCGGCTACTTCGGGCGCGGCTACGTGCAGCTCACGTGGGACTACAACTACCGCAACGCGGGCCAGAAGCTCGCGGGGGAGCGATTCCGCGTGAATGGCGGCGACGTGACCGTCACTCCCACCACCTTCCTGCAGCAACCCGACTACCTGCTCGATCCGGCCATCTCGTACCGCATCGCGTCGCGCGGGATGCGCGAGGGATGGTTCACGGGGAAGCGACTGTCGCAGTTCATCACCGACGGCGCCCCTCCCGACTTCCACAATGCGCGCAAGATCATCAACGGACTCGATCGCGCGGCCGAGATCGCGGCCCTTGCCAACAGCTACGAGCTGATGCTGCGCGGCGCGCTGACCAGTGGCGTGGCGGCTGCTGCGCCCGTTGCACCCGTCGGCGGCGCCGCGTCGCTCCCGCGTTCTGCCCCGCGTTCGCGCCCGCGCCCCGCGCCTGTCAGCGTGGAGCCCCGTACCGCCGCGTCCCGTCGCCCTGCAACCTCGAGGCCGGGCGCACCGAAGCGAAAGCCCGCGAAGCGGACGTCCAGCGCTTCCAGGGCCGGGAAGGGGCCCAAGTCCGCCCGCGGCTCCGCGCGTCCTCGTCCCCGCTGACCACGCCTCCCTCCGGCGAACGCAAGAAGGGCGGGCCACCCTCGGCCCGCCCTCCTGTCTTCCCGTCTTCTCGTCGTCTGCTACTGCGCGATCGGCTTCACCGTCGGGTACTTGATCCCGAGCTGCTCCAGGTACGACGGGTACTTCTTCGGGTCGTAGTAGTAGGGCTTCATGAGCGGGCGGTACTTCGCCATGATGTCCTCGTTGAGCCACGTCGGCGGTCCGTCGTTAGGGCCCAGGAACGACTTGTACTTCGTCGTCTTGGTCTGCACCTCGTTGAAGTACTCCCATGCGTCGGCCACCAGCTTGGGCGAGAGGATGATGTCGAGGAGCGTGGCCGCCTGCACCTTGGCGCCGGCCACCGCCCCCTTGTGGGCGATGGGGGTGGCCATGGAGATCCCGTTGGCCCAGTTGTGTCCCGGCAGTCCCGGGATGTTCGACGGATAGCGCAGCGTCACGGTCGGCACGTTCCACGACACGTCGCCGATGTCATCGGAACCACCGCCCAGGCTGCGCGACGGATCCACCGGCCCTTGCAGCTCGCCCGGCGTGTTGACCAGCCCGCTCTCGGGGAAGTTCAACTCACGCTGGATCCCCTTGGCCAGTGCCTGGTCGTTGGCGTCCCACGTGGGGTTCCCCACGCGCTTGATGTTCTCGTAGGTGGCCTCGGCAATCGCCTTGTTGAAGTGGCCGCTCCAGGCCGAACCCAGGATCATCACGGTGTCGACCTTGGTGTCGGTCATCATCGCGGCCCCTTCTGCAATGCGCTTGGCCGCGGCGAACATGCTCTGCACGCGGTCGTAGTCGCGCTCGCGCAGGTAGAACCAGATGCTCGCGGTCTGCGGCACCACGTTGGGCTGGTCGCCGCCGTCCTTGATGACGTAGTGCGAGCGCTGCGCCGGTTCCAGGTGCTCGCGCTTGAACTCCCACCCCTGCGCCATGAGCATCACGGCGTCCAGCGCCGACTTGCCGCGCCACGGGGCGCCCGCCGAGTGCGCCGTCTGTCCCTTGAACTTCCACATCGCCGTCACGATCGCGTTGGAGCCGGACTGCCCCCACGAGACGCCGAGGTTGTTGGCCTCGTCCAGCCGTCCGAGGCGTCGCAGCACCAGCCCCAGGTGGCCGTGACT
>CAZVDJ010000407.1:0-4680 GCA_964626245.1 uncultured Gemmatimonadaceae bacterium | reverse complement strand
GTCGCCGTGCCCGGCATGCCGACGGCGGGCGACGAACCGCTCCGCGGCGAGACGTGGGGCGCAGTGGCAATGCACATGGAGCACCCGGTGCCCCTGGGAGCCTACCCAGTCAGTGGGGGTCCCCGAGTCGGGGCGCATACCCGGAACGTGCCAGAAGGAGACCAGGAGCGCGCGAACGGTCTCCAGCGCCTGGCGTTGAAAGACGACATCGGCCGCGCGGCTGAGCGCGCGTCTGCGCCGCGCCGCGTCGGCGGAGGCCGCGGCGAGTTCCCGCTCCAGGAACTCGTCCTTGTCGAGCACGGGCAGGTCGAGGGGTGCGCTCAGCGCGCGTGCCAGCGACGTCTTCCCGCTACCCGGCAGGCCGGAGATGACGATGTGGATGCGTTCCATCCATGCGGTCAGGGAGGCTCGACTGCCGGACGATATCGCCGATGCGCGGCGGGCGCGAGGAAGCGCGCAGCGACCGATCCGTCCGCTCGACTACAACGTCCGGTTGAGCTGCGCTCCTTCGCCAGTCGGCGCACCCGAGGGTTGGCCGAACGTCACCCAGAATCCGTTCGGATCCCGGACGATGAACTCACGCATGCCATAGAAGGTCTCGTACAGATCCTTCGTGATCTCCACCCGTCCACTGAGCCGCGCGTACAGCAGCTCCACCTCGTCAGTGTCGACGTAGAGGTCGACGTCGCGGCGCTCGTCATCTGTCCGCTTGCCCCCGGCGTTGAACATGACACGTCCTTCGCCGAAGGACAGCAGCGCCCAGTCCATCACGCCATCACTTTCGTTGGCTTCTTCGAGTCGGAACCCGATGAGTTCGTACCACGCGGTGGTCGCGCGAACGTCAGGAACATGGAACATCGGTGTCGCTCGTAGAACCATAGAGGGTCCCTCCCCGTCTGCCCAACGTTGAGACTCGGCTGCAGCCAAAGGGCATACAGCGAGCAGCGCGCACCCAATAGCCCTGGGTCTCGTGCCGTGCAGGCTTTGCAGCACGGGCGCGCCGCGAATGCTAACGTCCGAAACGCCAGGCGAGGAAGCCAGCGAGGCTGGTGGGACGGCACGCGCCGGAAAGGGAGAGGTAGCGCAGAAGGAGGCGCGGTCCGAAGCCGCGTTGCGCGCCGATGGCGAGTGCGACGCCGGCGCCGACACGAGGCCCATCGAAGGTCGAGCGCTCGACCGCTGGGCCGACACCGAGCCCCCACTTGGGTTCAGGGTCGCGGGTGGTCCACAACAGCGTAAGCTGGGCGAGACTGCCTGTGGGTGCGCAGCTACCGGCGCAGGCGACCGGCTCAATCGCGCGCGCGAGGGCGGCGGCGACCGTGAAGCGCGCGGTGATCGGAAGGTCGAGGCCAAGGCCGGCGAGCATGTGGCCCGTGTCCGTCACGCCGGATTCGATATCACGCGGTCGCGGAAAGCCGCCGACACCGAGACTGGGGAGAACAGCTGGCCCTCGAGGCGCCGAGGATCGCGCATCGGCCGCCATCGAGCACGCACTCCCGAGCGCCAGAGCCACGAGGGCGAGGATCTCGATTGTCTCATCGTGGGCGACTACTTGGGAGCAGCCGCAGAACGTGGGCTTCTGCTGCAAGCGCTCCCGTAAGATGCGGTTGAGGCCCCACAACCGCTACACTAGCTGCGCTTGTCGGCAGCAAGCGTCGTAAAGCGGCAGCCAGCCCAACTCCGTTAGTCGTTCAGCTGAACATTCAGGGCCTCATCTTGCGCCAGCTTCTGGGCGTCGAAGGTTCGGCGTGTTAGCAAAGGCCGTTCACTGTTTACGGCCTTACCATGAGCGACAAAGTCAAGGAATCGCAAGTTGGGAAGAACGCGCACATGCTCTGGCCCGACCATGCCACCTAGAAAGTCGAGGCTTGTCTTGTCGACCAAGGAGTGGGTGAAGAATGTATTGCACTGCGAGAGAACTGTCTTGCTGACCAGCGCCGTACGTTGGGAGACAAGAAGAAGTCCAACACCATACTTTCGCCCTTGTAAGGATATCTGGCCGATGCGACCAACTACCCACTGGGTCTCGCTGTCAAACCCTGAAGCGTAGGCCTCGGGAATGATGGTATGCGCCTCTTCCAGAACAATTAGAATGCGCCGCGCCTTTCGATGCTTACGCGCCCAGTCCATAATCGCTGAGAGGTAGAGCTCGGTCGTGCGTAGTGTGGCCTTTGTATTCGTGATCTCAGTAAGCTCAATGGTAGCAAGGCTCGCTCCGTCCTTCTCCAGAAACGTCTCGATCTGAGCTTTGACCTGAGGTCGGATGCCGTCCACAAACTCCTTCAACGCCTTCTTCTCGCCCGGAGCGCCGTACGTCCCGGTTTCGACGGCGAACAGAAGTTCGGCCAGTTTAGAGCCCTCATCAAGGCTGAGTCCAATCTGCTCGGGTGAGCAGTTCGCCAAGCGCGTCTTGTACTCCCCGGTTAGGTCAACGCAAAACACCTTGCAACCATCCGCCAGTGCGTGGCGAATGATGTCGAGGGTTAGCTCCGTCTTTCCTGTGCCGGTTACGCCGAGAACGGCGGTGTGGTACTCAATGAGATCCTTGAGCCGAGCGGTAACGCTGAAGGAGGTGTGGGGAACTAGACCAACAGCGATGGTGCCCGCACCGGGAGGCGGCACTACGCCTTGAGCTGCAGGCAGCACAAATAGCGGCTTGTTCATTTCCGGAAGCCACGGAAACTTCCGGAATCCCAGGGTTGCGTCGTACGTGCCAAGCTGCGCAGCGCGCGCAATATGCACACCGAGCGGTTGCTGTTGAAAGCTCTCTTCGCTCGTGTCGGCATCGAGAATCTGGTAGTAGACTTTGTGCGAGCGCACCATCGTGTAGATGACAGTGCCCTCTTCAAGCGCACTTCCTCGAACAACCTGAAAGCGAAGCTCGCTGATTGAGGACCCCTCAACGACGATGCCGACGACCGCATCGACGCCACTGTCGCCGCTGAGTGTTGAGATCACGCGCGAGCGTAACGCAACGTCATCAACCGCGTGCACTGATCCTACCGCGTTGTCGCTCGCCGGAGGCTCTAAGCCATCGCAGCACAACCCAGTACCGATGAGCTCCTCGTTCTGGATCTGTACGAACAGGGGGAGTACGAGCCGCGACTTTCCATTGGGAAACCGCACAGCGTGTACGACGTTGGGCTCCCAGCTTATGGCGGGCGACTTAAGCGCTACCCGGACGAGATCTGGGTCGTCGACGCGCAGCAGCGAGCCGACACTCAGAGAATCGGTGTGCCCCGCTCGTGTGCGCGTGATAAACGACGCAATCTGAATCATCCGTTCCAGCGGCCTAACGACGACCGCGACGACCCAAAGAATCAGAACTCCTGCTGTCCAGCCTGGCCGGTTCGGGTAGAACCCGATGGCGCTGACCGCTACCGCTGGGGACAGTAGTACTTCGCTTCGGCCCAGGATTTCGCTGAGCCGGTACGCAACACCGCCGGCAATCGTAGAAATGCGAAAGACCGCGAAGGCAGACAGCGCGGCAACAAGAACGGCAACTAGGAGCGTAGCACGAGTCGCAACGACGAGAGGGCCTTGAAAAGCGGCAGAGGACAAGTCGATGGGTGCGACGAGAAGCACCGTCCCAATGGACATGCCGAGGGCATCGCGCGGCGGAAGGAAGAATGGTGCGTCGAGCAAGGTGAGAAGCCAGTGTGCCGTTAGCGCGAGAAACCAAACGCTCGCACCCGAGCCGGCAGGGATCGCCTCGTCCGTAGCTAGGAAGAAGCAAAGCCACGCCAGCGAAACGTTCACGAAGAAGACGGCGACCCGCTGTCCCTGCGTGAGTGGTGGCGGCGGCGGTGGAAGCTTCATAGCGCTAGTGGGAGATATCGTGGGGAGCGCGACTTCCGGCGACCGTTACGACCACACGGTGCTTTCGAGTCCGTTTGACGTTGAAGCTGAGCTGCCGCCGAGGGCTATAGTGCGCGCGGAGCGCGCATACGATAACTCGGCTGGGATCTTGCTCCAGTTTCGTTGACACCTGCTGGGGAGTTATGCCACGCCGGCTTCGTAGTCAACCGGCGACTGAAAGCCAAGCGCTGAATGCAGGCGTGTGTGATTGTAGTAACGGAAGAAGTGCCGAAGCGTGCGGCGCAGCGCCGCATCGGTGGCGAAGGTGGCCCCTCGCACGACTTCCGCCTTGAACGAGTGAAAGAACGATTCCATATGGGCGTTGTCGCCCGGCCCGCCGACGCACGCACTTTGCTGGATGCCCAGGGCGACCAGGGTGTCCCGAAATGGCGCCGCGAGATACTCCGTGCCGCGGTCGCTGTGGAAGATCAAGCCCGCGGACGGTCGCCGATGGCGCACCGCGGTCTGTAGCACGGCCCGGGTGACGCTGGCATCGCGCCGCCGCCGGAGCGTCCACGCCAGGATTCGGCGGGAGTAGCGATCCATGACGACGGCGAGAAAGCGCCACTCGCCGGCGACGACCAGATAGGTGATGTCGCCCACCCACACCTGATTCGGGTGCTGTACCCGCGTGGTACGCAGGCGATTCGGATGCTGCTCGTAGAAGCGGTGGGTGCCGACTTGCCCGCGGTAACCGCGCACGGCTTTCGCGCGCGGCCCCGCGGTGCGCATCAGGCGCGCCACCCGACGCCGGCTGACCACCCACGCGTCCGCCAGGAGCAGGTGGTGGATGCGGGGGCTGCCGTAGCGTCCTGGATGACG
>CAZVDJ010000406.1:0-4684 GCA_964626245.1 uncultured Gemmatimonadaceae bacterium | reverse complement strand
GGTCGCCGTCGGGAGGGCGTGCGACACGAGGCGGTCGAGGCCCCGGGTAGGCGTGGTGTCGCGTGACGGGACGGTTCGCTGAAGGCGTCGGTCGCGCGAGAGCGTTGGATCGGCGTGCATCGAGACATCCTCGGGTGAGTCCATCCGGGAGACGTCACGACAGGTGCCGACTTGCACACCGGGCGTCCGATCGCCGTACGGGACGACGTGCGGCGCGTCCCCGCGCTCGAGCCAGCGCTCGAGCCAGCGCTCGAGCCAGCGCCCGAGCCAGCGCCCGAGCCAGCGCCCGAGCCAGCGCCCGAGCCAGCGCGCGGTTCCCCCGGCGCGACCTCCGTCGCAACCTTCCGCGCCGCGGCTCGGTACCATGACGGTCAACGGGTGCCAGCCGCACGCGCACGGAGTCCCGCGTACGGAGTCCCGCGTGTCGTACCGCGCACCACCTCCCCCAGGCATGCGAGCCACCGATGGAGCACCGCCTCGTCCAGTCGGCGTCCCTCAGCGCCGAGCAGCGCGCCGCGATTCTCGACCTCTGCCGCGCCGCCTATGACGAGGAGCTCGACCGCTACCTGTCGGACATCGGCCCCGGGATGCACGCGCTGGGTCTCGTGGGCGGGGTGCTCGTCTCGCACGTGATGCTCGTGGAGCGCTGGCTGGAGACACCGGCGCTCCCACCCATGCGGACGGCGTACGTCGAGCTCGTGACCACGCACCCCGCGCACCAGGGGCGCGGCTACGCCTCGCAGCTCATGCGCGCCGTGGTTCCGCACATGCCGCCATGCGTCATCGGCGCCCTGTCGCCCTCCGATCCCTCCTACTACGCGCGGTTGGGGTGGGAGCTGTGGCGCGGGCCGCTCGCGGTGCGCACGGCGAGCGGCGTCGAGGCATCGCCGCCCGATGAGCAGGTGATGGTGTTGCGGCTGGCAACGACACCATCCGCGCTCGACCTTGACGCCCTTCTCTCCATTGAATGGCGGCCGGGAGAGGTGTGGTGAGCGCCGCGCCCGCGGGGGCCGTGTCGGTCGGGCGACGGCTCGTCCCGGCGCTGCTGGGAGGCCTGGTGAGTGGAGCGCTCGTCCTGGGTGCCGGGGGGCGATTCGCGATGGCGGCCCTCGTCTGGGGCCGCGGGCTCACCCCCAGCTTTTCGTGGTCTGGCTCGCTGGAGGTGGTGGCGCTGGGGACGGCGTACGGCCTGGCGGGTGGATTCCTCCTGGCCGGGCTGCGGCGTCGATGGAGCGTCGCGTCGCGCCCGGCGCGCGCGGTGCGCGGCGTCGCCGCTGGCGCGGCGCTCTGCGCCGTCGCCTGGCTCACGTCACCGGTGGGACGCAGCACCGCCCGCTCCGCACCGGAAGCGCTGGCATTGCTCGTGTTGTCTTCACTGGTCCTCTTCACCCTTTACGGCGTACTGGCCGACGCGCTGGCCTCGCGGTGGATCGCGCGCGGGCACGCGCCCACGTCAAACTCCGGGGACGTCCCGGCATGAGTCAGGATCCCGACCGGCGCCGCAGGCATCGCGACGAGCGCGTGCGCACCCCCTGCACGCGGGGAGTTGCCGAGCGGTTGCGCACCTTCGATCACCATGTGGTATGGCTGGATGGCCGCCCCGCCGTGCTGATCACCTACCCACTGCTGGAGCTCGACCTGGAGCTCGCCCCCGAGCCGATCTGGTGCGAGGCGAGCCTCACCTACGCGGCAGGTCACCCGACCGCGCCGCCGGAGATCCAATCCCTCGCGCAGGGACTGGCGTGGCAGCTCGTCACGCCGGGTGCAGCTGACGAGCGTTAGGCGGATCACCGCGCACGACACATCACCGAACGCCGTCGCCCCTCATGGCGCTGCCGCGCGCTGCCTCGCGCTCCGAGTTGCACCCGCCCGCGGGCACCGTCACGTCGCCGTGACGCGGCCTGCGATCGTGCGGCGATCAGTCGCTTCGGAGCACGGTGCTGGGCTCCGCCCGTGCGGCCCGTCGTGCCGGGATCACGCTGGCGGCCAGCGCGACCGCGCTCGTGATCACGACCACCGACAGGAAGGTCAGGGGATCCGTCGGCCGTACGCCCGAGAGCAGCCCTGACATCAGTCGCGTGATCGCGAGCGCGGCCACCACGCCGACCGCGATCCCCACCGTCACCTGGCGCATGCCACTGCGCACCGAGAGCCCCACCAGCTGCAGCGGCCGGGCGCCGAGGGCGCTCCGTATCCCGAACTCGTGCGAGCGCAGCGCCACCACCTGTGACACGATCCCGTAGACCCCCAGGGCGGCCAGCAGGAGGGCGAGCGCCCCGAACAGCCCGAGCAGCTCCATCGCGAATCGCGGGGCCGCGATCGACGAGCGCACCACCTCCTCCAGGGTCCGCACGTCGGAGATCGGGAGCCGAGGGTCGACCGCGCGGATGGCGCGACGAACAGGCCCCACGAGCGCGCGCGGATCGCCGTCGCTGCGCACCATCAGGTGCATCGTCCGCATCGTGTTCCCCGGCGACACGGCGAACTGCGCCAGCGGGACGTAGAACTGCGCCTTCACCTCGCGCGTGAGGGCGTTGTGGCGCACGTCATCCACGACGCCCACGATGGTGTACTGCGGCCGGTCGGGGCGGCTGCCGATGCGCACGCGCACGCCCAGCGGCGTCCGCCCCGCCAGGTACAACTCCGTGAAGCGGCGGTTCACCACCATGGCCAGCGGGGCGTCGAGCCCGTCGCGCGCGTCGAGGAATCGCCCCGCCGCCAGCCGGATGCCCATGGCCTCGAAGTAGCCCGGCGTCACGACCTGCCATTCGGCCGGCGTGCGCGCCGTCGGTGGCGGGACGTAGCCCTCCACCTGCAGCCCCCAGTCCCCGATCTCGCTCGCCAGCGGGAGGAGCCGCGCGGCCCCCGCTGCCCGCACGCCCGGGAGTCCGGCCACCGATCCCTGCAGCCGCTCCCAGAATGCCGAGACCTGCGCCGAGTCCGTGTACCAGGCCGATGGCGTCGACAGCTGCAACGCCAGCACGCCGCGCGCCGAGAAGCCCGGGTCAATGGCCAGCAGGTGCCGGACGCTGCGCACCATCAGTCCCGCACCCACCACCAGGAGCACTGCGATCGCCACCTCCGCGCTCACCAGTGCCTGGCGCCAGCGCAGCCTCGCCCCTCCCGCCGTGGCACCACGCCCGCCGTCCTTCAGCGCGTCGCCGGGCGCAACCTGCGTGGCCTGCAGTGCGGGAAGGACCCCGACCAGGATCGCCGAGACCGTCGCGGCCGCGATCGCGAAGAACAGGAGCAGCGGGTCGACGGTGAGCTCGTCCATGCGCGGAAGCGAGGCCGGCGCCACGCGCCGCACGAGTGCCAGCACGCCCCAGCCGACCATCGCCCCGCCGACTGCCCCAACTGCGGCGAGCAGGGAGCTTTCGGCGAGGAGGAGTCGCGTCAGGCGGCTGCGGCTCGAACCCAGCGCCACCCGCACCGCCAGCTCGCGGCGGCGCCGCTCGCCGCGCACCAGCAGGAGCCCGGCCACGTTGGCGCAGGCGATCAGCAGGACCAGGATCGTCGCGCCGAAGAGGAGGAGGATCGCCCCGCTCACCGGTCCCGTCACCTGCTCCTCCACCGGGAGCGCGAAGAGCCGGAAGTCCGGCCGCAGGGTCCCGTCAGCGACAAGGGCGGCCACCAGGCGCGACATCTGGGCGTTCGCGTCCTGCACCGTGGTCCCTGGCGCCAGGCGCGCCACCGCGTAGAAGGAGTGGCTCCCGCCATCGCGCCGGAAGGCCGGACCCGGCACCGCGTCGTTGGACTCCGCGTCGGCGGCGAGCGGAAAGTAGATCGCCGAGGCGCCGGCCGCGCCGTAATCGAGCGGAAGGCGGAAGCCGTCCGGCATGACGCCGACGATCGGGACCGCCTCGCCGTTCACCTGCACCGTGCGCTCCACGATGGACGGGTCCCCGCCGTAGCGCCGCTGCCAGGTGTCGAAGGAGAGGATGGCGGCGCGAGGACCGTTAGGCGCGTCCTCCACGACGCTGAAGCCGCGGCCGAGCACCGGTGCGACCCCCAGGGTGCTGAAGACCGACATGTCGACGCTCGCCGCACGGACCCGCAGCGACTCGTCGCCGTCCGTGAGGTTGACTGCTCCGTCGCTGTAGAGCCCGACGGACGCAATGGCGGGAACCTCGGTCTTCCACGCTTCGAACTCGTCGTAGGAGAGCCAGGTGCGCTCGAACCCGGTCCACGAGGTCCAGAGCACCGCCACACGCGATTGCTCGAGGTAGGGGAGCGGCGCGAGGAGCACCCCGCGCACCACGGCGAAGAGCGCCGTGGTGGCACCGATGCCGAAGGCGAGGGTGAGCGTGATGAGCAGCGTGAGCGCCGGCTGACGGCGCAGTGCGCGCGCGGCGAGGCGCAGGTCGGCGAGGGCGTTGGCGATGTAGGGGCTCATGCCTCGGTTGGACTGACCGGAGGGCTGCAGGGTTTGGATTGGGCGATGAGCTGGGCGGTTGAGTCAGCGGGGGGAGCGCCGGGCGGTGGTTGGGTTCGGCTGGTGTGGACGGAGCGGGGGGTGCGGATGGGGTGGCTCACCATGCGCTCTGTGCCGGCGACGTTGCGGATGGGGGAGGTGCTCGTGAGGCGCAGGAGGCGCAGGAGGCGCAGGAGCTGCAGGCGCGGCGGTCGGCGCAGGCGGCGTTGGAGCCGCGGGGCCGCGGGGGCGGCAGGCGCCGCGGTGGCC
>CAZVDJ010000405.1:0-4691 GCA_964626245.1 uncultured Gemmatimonadaceae bacterium | reverse complement strand
GCCGCCACCTTGATCGCGGTGGCGACGTTCTGCACCGACGCGCTTTCCCGCGTGCCGCGCACGTTGATCACCATCATGATGAGGATCAGCGCCGTCGAGATGACCTTCTTCTGCATCGACGACAGCTCGCCGAACTGCCCCATGTAGTTGGCCGCGGCGACCGCCAGCGTCGCGATGGTCCCGGTGCCAATGACGAAGAACAGCGTCCACCCGTACAGGAAGGCCGGGAGCGCACCGAATCCATCGCGGATGTAGGCATAGAGACCGCCGGACCCCTTGTCCATTGCCCCCAGCTCGCCGTACGACAGCGCGCCAAGCAGCGACAGGATCCCCCCGACCAGCCACACGCCGGTCGCGATCATCACCGATTCGCCACTCTGCTTCAGCACCGACGACGGGACCAGGAAGATCCCGCTCCCGATGACGTTCCCGATCACGAGCAGGGTGAGGTCGGTGGTGCCTAACGTTCGCTTGAGCGCTTGGGTCATGGGACGCGTGGCGGGTGGAAGTGAGGAGGCCGCCAACGTTACCGGCCCGCGCCGTGACATGAAAGGGCGCGGGTGCCATGCGTGTTGCGCAGGCGGGGACGGGGTGCGCGGCCGGTGCGGACGGCGCGACCGGTCACCCGCCCAGTGCGCGCAGGTCGTCGGGCGTGTCGACGTCCGTGGGTGCCGGCGCCGCCACCGGCAGGCGCACGACGCGGTCGCCCATGGCCTCCAGGAGCGAGCGGGCGCCGGCGTCGCCGGTGAGCGCCGCGAGGCGGCGACGCATGGTGGCGTCGAACAGGACCGGATTTCCGCGTCCGTCGGCGTACTCGGGGACGACGGCTGCCGCGTTGGATCCTCTCCAGGTCTCGACCAGCGCCCGCACCACGGCGACATCGACGAGCGGTTGATCGCCCAGGGCCACCACGAAGGCCGGGCTTTCCGCGGGGACGGATTCGACTCCTGCACGAAGCGAGCTGCTCAACCCGTCGGCCCAGTCGGCGTTTTCCACCACCTGCGCGGGTGCATCGGCGAGGACGGCGCGAAGCGCCGCGACCCCCGCCCCGCCCACGACGATCACGGGCGCCAGTCCCGCGGCGTGCAGGCGCTCGACCACGTGCCTAACGACCGGCTGCCCGTCGAGCAGCGCCAGCACCTTGTCGCCCCCGAAACGCTCCCCACGCCCCGCCGCCAGTACCACCCCCGCGATCACCGCCCCTCCGGCGGTTGCGTGGCACGCCGGTACAGGTGCACCGCCGCGTGCATGACGGTGAGCGGCAGTCGCACGCAGTTCATCCGCATCTGCGGAATGCGCGACTCGAGCGATCGCAGGATGTCGTCGACCACGAGCGTCTCCACTTCATCCAGGGGCGCGTTGCGCACCAGGTCCGTGAGCATCGAGCACGACGCCACGCAGATGGCGCACGCATTGGCCGTGAAACGCGCGTCACGCACCACCTCGCCGTCCAGCAGCAACTCGATGCGCACGCGGTCGCCACACAGCGGGTTCGCTCCCTCCTGCACGATGGTCGGAGCCGCCAGCGTCCCCTGGTTTCTCGGGTGCCGGAAGTGCTCGATGAGCACCGGGCCGTACGGGGCGCTCACGGATCCTCCACGGCGCCGCGGTCCCGGGCCTCGCGATACGGAGGAAAGCGGAAGGCCATGTCCCGCGTAAGAAAGCCGCCATGCCCCAGCGACGCCAGATCGCGCCCTGTCATCCGATCCCCGGTGAGCAGGCGCGGAAGAATGAGGTCGAAGACCGTCGCTTGCGAAAAGAGTCCGCACGCCGGCATGCCGATGATGGGCACCTCCCCCCGGTGGGCGAGCCAGACCAGCGAACCAGGATGCGCCGGCACCCCCTGCCGATCCATCACCGCACCGGCGCGTACGATGGCATCGAAGACCGGGTCCAGCGGGTCCATCGGTCGCGACCCGGCCAACGCCACGATGGCCGCCCCGGCTGCGACCTGTCGCTCGATCCCCGCGGCGATGGCTTCACGGTCGGGCGCCACGAAGTCAGGAGCCAGCAATCGGGAACCGAACCAGCGCACCTTCTCGCCCAGGGCTGCCTCGAAGCGCACCATGGCCCGGGCACCTAACGACTCCTGCACCACCGCGCCGACTGTCACGGGATGGAACGGTCGCACCTGCACGACCCCGCCAACGTCCCGTGCCGCTGCCTCACCCTGTGCCAGTGTCGACTCGGCGATCACGAACGGCACGATCTTGGCCCGCGCCACCGTCTCACCCGCATCCACCACCTGACCGTCAAACAACGTGTAGACGGAGAGCCCATCCACCGTGTTCACCGCCTCGAGGGCCGCACGGTGCACGACGAGGATGCCTCGATGCGCCGCCACGAGCGGCCACGCCCCGCCCGACATGGGACCGACCACCGCCCCGTCCCCCGCCGAGGCGCGCGCCAGCCGCTCGCCCGCCTCTCCCTCGTGGAGATCACCCGCGTCGGGGAGCAGCAGGTGCAACTCCTGCCACGCCACTTCGTCCAGGCGCGCCAGCGCCAGCGCGTCCAGGCGCGCCCCCTTGGCAATGGCCACGCGTCCTGCCGCGTCGCGCACGTCGTGCGCCAGGATCGCCCCGACCATTGGCGCGCGCTCCGCACCCTCACCGGATGATGCGTCGTGCGGGTCGCTCCCAGCCTGACCGACGGCGCTGCCGGCCCCCGGTCGTCGAATGCGAATCGCCCTCACGCGTCGCGCGCTGCGCCGTCGACCGCTGCGCCGTCGACCGCTGCGTCACGGCGAGGCCCCTCGCCGCGCGGTCGATCGCGCATGGGGCCACCGGCGCGCCCGCGCACGACCGCGAGCGCCTCCGCCAGGACGCTGAGCGCGATCTCCGCGGCGCTGCGGGCACCGATGTCCAGCCCCACGGGAATTCGAACGCGCGCCAGCTGCGCCGCCGACACTCCCTGCTCCGCCAGGAAGTCGAGCATCGCGCGCCCGCGCCGCGCACTCCCCAGGCATCCCACGTAGCCCGCATCAGACGCCAGGACGGCGCGCAGCACCGGCAGGTCGTATTTGTAGTCGTGGGACAGGAGGACGACGAGCGACTGCGGCCCGAGCGAAAGCCGTTCCGCGATCTCCGACGGCATGCCGACGATCAGCTCGTCCACCTGGGGAAAGCGCTCGCGCGTGGCAAACCGATCGCGGCCGTCGACCACGACCGTGCGCAACCCAAGCACCCGCGCCATGTCCACGAGCGGCATCGCCACATGGGTCGCCCCAAAGACGACGAGCGACACGGGCGGGGCATGCACCTCGAAATAGAGCCGAGTCTCGACGCCACCGGATGTCACACGCTCCGTTCCCGAGCGACCGCCGGCGAAGTAGCGCGACGCGGCGGCCATGGCCGCACCGTCGAGCGACGGATCGCCGAGCGTTCCGGCGCGCTGGCCGCGCTCGAAGACGACGAGCCGGTCGCCGCGCCCGTCGAGTGGCGCCACGATGACGACGCGACGCCCGCCGTCCAGTTCCTCGCGCGCCACGCGCATGGCCCGCGCCACGGGGTCGCCCTCGGCGTTGGGATTCACCGGTTCGATGAGTACCTCGATCGACCCGCCGCACGTCATCCCCAGCGCCCATGCGTCCTCGTCCCCAAGCGACATCTGCATCACGGCCGGGCGCCCGTCGGCCAGGACCCGCGCCGACTCCTCTATCACACGGGCGTCGACGCAGCCGCCAATGGTCACCGCGCCGACGATCGCGCCGCTGGCATCGACCCACATCTTGGCTCCGGCCTCCTTGGGCGACGTCCCCTCGGTGGAGATGAGCGTTGCGACCGCGGCAGGTCCGGCAGGAAGGGCGAGCGAATCAGGCATGTGGGGAAGATGGCGACGCCGCGCGAACGCCGCAGCGGCGGCTAGAGGGTGAGGTGGCGCACCAGCCGCTGCAGCGATTCCAGCGAGTGGCCGGGCGCAAGGAGGTGGATGTGCGGAAGCGCGGCCTGCATCCCACGTGTCTCGGGCGTGAAGTCGCCCGCCCCCATGAGCGGATTGAGCCAGATCACGCGTCCGGCCTTCCGGTGCAGCTCGCGCATCGCGTCGCCAAGCACGGTCGGGTCGCCCACGTCCCAGCCATCGCTGAGGATGAGCACGATGGTGCGGCGATCGACCAGGCGCGGGTAGCGCTCGAGGAAGGTGCGCAACGACGCACCGATCCTCGTCCCACCGGAGAAGTCGCGCACCTCGCGCCCCAGGTCGCGCAGCGCGTCGCGATAGTGAATCCCCCGCATGAGCGGTGTCAGGCGCGAGAGGCGCGTGGCAAAGGCGAATGTCTCCACCCTCGCGTACGTGTTCTGCAATGCGTGGAGGAACTGGAGCAGGACGCGCGCGTACAGCTCCATGGACCCGGACACATCGCACAGTGCGACGAGTGACGTCCGGCGCCGCTTGCGCTGTCGCCGCTCCAGGCGAATGGGATCACCACCCGTGCGGAGGACGCCGCGCAGGGTGCGCCGCTGCACGCTGCGGTTGGACCAATGCTCCTGCGTGAACGGCGCGTGCCGGCTGTGCAGCATCGGCAGCGCGGCGCCGGCCTCGCGCAGGGCGCGGAAGTCGATGCCCTCGCCTTCGCCTTCTTGCCGCAGCATGGCTCCCAGGACGCGCAGCGAGGCGCGGAGCAGGTCGCCGAACGAGGGCCGCAGGACGGGCCGGTCGTCGCCGGCCAGGAAGAGCGGCGCGAGCAGCTCGAC
>CAZVDJ010000404.1:0-4695 GCA_964626245.1 uncultured Gemmatimonadaceae bacterium | reverse complement strand
ACGCGCTGCATCGAGCGACTGCCCAGCCGGTCCCACTGCCCGGACAGCGAGTAGCGCGAGGCCTCGCCGCCGAGCGTGGGGTCCACCTGGCCATACCGCGAGAGCGACCCGCTGGTGACGGCACGCATGGGGATCTGGTCGGACGCATCCCAGGTGTTGCGGTAGGCCAGGCCCAGCACGGAGAGGCGCGAGGTGCCGCGCCCTGCGGTGTAACGTGCCATCCCGCTCAACTTCCGCAGCCGTTCCTCCACCTGCCACGGACCGTCGAAGCGCTTGGCCTCGCCTCCCACCAGGAGCTCCCCGACCGGCAGCTGCAGCGACGTCCCGCCCACGGCACGCGTGTAGCCGAGTTCCCCCGCCCCCAGCGAGAGGAACGGCCGGTCGAGCGAGCGCACGAGCGTGAACTCGGCGCCGCCTGCGCTCCCGAAGTCGCCAATGGCCGTGTGGTACGCGCCCAGCCGGTACTCCAGGTGATCGACAAACTCCGGGATGATGAAGTTGAGGTCGGTGTAGCCCTGCCCGTGCGCATGCGTCGACTGGTTCACCGGCATCCCCTCGAGCTTTGTCGAGAAGTCGGTGCCGTGGTCCAGGTTGAAGCCGCGCACGAAGAGCTGGTTGGACTTTCCGTTGCCGGAGTGCTGCGTGACGATGAGGCCGGGAACGGTCTCGAGCAGCTCGCCCTCGCGCATGAGCGGACGGCGGCGCAGGTCGGTGGCGCCGATGTAGCCCTGCGACGCGGTGGAGGCGACGCCGCGCAGCTCATCCACGCGCCCCGTCACGCGCACCGACTGCAGCGTGCGCGACGGGACTGAATCACTCCGTCCGGCGGAATCGTTTCGCGCCCGGCTGTCCTGCTGCGCACGGGCGTGCATGGGAGCGCACAGTGCGGCGCAGGTCAGGGCGAGGGCAAGACGACGGCGCATGGCGAGGCGTGTTCTTCGAGCAGTGGTGAACGGAGGCGTGGGGGCGAGGATTCTCGGTCGCGGTGCGCGCGCCCGGCATCGCAACTGCTGGCCGTTGCGACGTGCGACGAGCGACGACCGGACGCTGGAGGTACGCGCGTCGATGCGCGTCGGATTGCCGCTTCCATGTCGTCCGATGCCGCGACGGCCCTCCCCGGGCGTCGCGTCTCTCGCTGGCCGCGCGGGTGTCCGGATTCGCACAGTTCGTCCCGAAGGCGAACGACACGCCCCACGCCCGGTCGGCGGGGAACGCCGGTAACACGTTGCCTAACAGAGACTTGGATCGCGTGGGCCGCGGTACGGCGATTGCCTCTGGACGTGGTATCCCTCTCGCGTCGTGCATTCATGGACCAGATCGTCACCGACCTCCGGTACGCCCTTCGCCAGCTGGCGCGCGCCCCTGGCTTCACGATGGTCGCGGTCTTCACGCTCGCGCTGGGGATCGGCGCCAACTCGGCGCTCTTTACCGTGGCGGAGTCGATCCTGCAGCGCCCGCGTCCGGGTGTCGGTGAGTCCTCATCACTGGTCTGGGTCGCGGCCACCTCGCAGGAGCGTTCGCGCCCCGTCGGCCTCTCGTTGCAGGTGGCGGAGCGGCTGCGTGCCGAGGTGCCGTTGTTCGAGCGCGTGGTGACGGTGCGTGACCTGTCGCTCTCGCTCTCCACGTCCGGCGAACCCGTGAAGGTGAAGGGACAGGCAGTGTCGGGGGGCTACTTCGCCGCCTTGCGCGCCGGGCTGGTCGCGGGGCGCGGCTTCACCGACGACGAGGAGGCGGAGTCCGCCCCGCGCGGCGGCCACCCCGTCGCGGTGCTCAATCACCAGGCGTGGCTGGCGCACTTCGGGGGCGATCCGGCCATCGTGGGGCGCACCATCACCGTGAACGGGTTGCCGCTGACGGTGGTGGGGATTGCCGCCGCCGGGTTCAACGGCGCCGAACACGACGAGTCCGTGCGGGCCATCTGGGTCCCGGCATCGATGATCACGACGCTGCTCCCCGAGTGGCGCTGGATGGTGGACGATCCGACCACCTCCAACTTCCGCGTGCTGGCCAGGCTGCGGGGCCTGGGTGATCGGATGCAGGCGGCAGCCGCGGTTGCGCGGCTGGGTGCGACGATCGTGGTCGAGGGGCCGGAGCGTCCCGCGGGATGGGCGATGGCGCTGCACGATGCCTCGGCCGGGATCCCGGCGGGAGGGACGCAACAGGTGCTCCCGCTGGCCATCCTGGCCATGGCCGTCACCGGCATGGTGCTGCTGATCTGCTGCGCGAACGTGAGCAACCTCCTCCTGGCGCGCGCGTTGGGGCGGCAGCGGGAGATCGCGACGCGCCTTTCGATCGGGGCGTCGCGCGGTCGGGTGGTGCGGCAGCTCCTGACGGAGTCGGTGCTGCTGGCGGTGATCGCCGGTGGCGCGGGGTTGCTGCTGGCGGCGTGGGGGACGGAGTGGATCATTGCGCGTGCCCTCCCCATCCCGCTGGACCTGTCGGTCGACCTGCGCGTGGTGGGAGTGAGCGCGGCGCTGGCGGTGGCGACAGGGCTCATCTTCGGCCTGGCGCCGGCGCTGCACACCACGCGGGAGAGCGTGGCGCAGGCGCTGCGCGAGGCGGGGATGGGGGGCGGCGTGCGACGCTCGCAGCTGCAGGGAACGCTGGTGGCGGCGCAAGTGGCGCTCTCGCTGCTGCTCCTCACCATGTCCGGGCTCTTCCTGCGCTCGCTGGACAAGGCGCAACGCATGGCGGTGGGCTTCGACGCCACGGCGCGCGTGCTGGCCGTGTCGGTCGATGCCGGGCTGCTGCGCTACGACCGTCTGCGCACCCAGGCGCTGGCCAGCGAGGTGCTGGCGCGGGCGCGCGCCACGCCGGGCGTGGAGTCGGCATCGATCACGACGCTCTTGCCGCTGACGGAGTGGACTTCCGCGCCGATGCGGGCGCAGCATACTGCCGGGAGCGTCCCGGGCGCGACACTCACCACCTCGTACTCGGTCATTCACCCCGACTACTTCCGCACCCTGGGCATCGGGTTCGTGGCCGGGCGGGATTTCACGGCGCAGGACGACACCGCGTCGACCCCCGTCGCGATCGTGAGCGAATCGTTCGCCCGGCAGCACCTGGGGATCGACGACGCGCGCGCGGCACTCGGCGCCCGCGTCGCGATGTCGGACGACGACGCGACGTGGTCCACCATCGTGGGGGTCGTGCGCGACGCGACGGTGCAATCGCTGCAGGCACCCGCCGTCTCCACGGTGTATCGCCCGCACCTGCAGGAACGGTCGTCGGCGCTCAATTTCCTGGTGCGCGGGACGGAGCCGAATGCGGCGCCGCTGGCCGAGGCGCTGCGCGCGGCGATCCGCGCGTTCGATCCGGCGCTTCCCATTCACCGCGAGGTCACGCTCGACCGCGTGCGCCTGGATGCCACGCGCGAGCAGCGGGCCGGGGCGATCCTGTTGGCTGGCTTCGGGGCCCTGGCGCTCCTCCTGGCCGCGCTGGGGCTGCACGCCGTGATGCTCTTTGCCGTGCGCCAGCGCTGGCGCGAGATGGGGATTCGGCTGGCACTGGGCGCCACACGCGGCCACGTGGTGTCGATGGTCGTGCGGCGAGGGGTGCAGCTGACGGCGGTGGGGGCGGTCTTCGGCCTGCTGGTCGCGTTCGGGGCGGCACAGCTGCTCCGCACCATGCTCTTCGGCGTCGCCCCCACCGATGCGCTCACATTTGCCGCCGTCACGCTCCTGTTGCTGGGCGTGGGAGTGGTGGCCAGCTGGTGGCCGGCACGCCGGGCCTCGCTGGTCGATCCGGCGACGGCGATGCGCGCCGACTAGCGGCCCCAGATACCAATTGCCGGCGCGCCCTGCGCCGGCAGCGGTGCGTCAATTGAGATCGACATCACCGTCAGCGCGCACGACGCGTCGCGGCGTCACGCGCCGCGCCGCGCACCGCCTCCACGCTCGACAGCGTGGAGACGCAGTAGGGGACCAGGCAGGTCAGCAGCATGCGCAGCACCCGCGGGGCCGTGACCTGTCCCTGCACGATCGCATCGCCGTGGTTGATCGTGATCAGGATTGCCCCCACGATCACCATGTACTTGATGGCGCGGCGCACGACGTGCGGACGCATCGCCACTTCCAGGCGACCGGGCATGACGGTCGGGTCGGTCTCGGCGGCCGGATCCGGCGATCGGCGAGCGGCCTGCGGTGTGCGTTGGGCGTGCGACACGAGTGTGCTAGGGAAGGGCGACGTACCAGAACCAGGACGGGACGTCGCGGGCCATGATGCGGGAGACGCTGTAGGTCGCGGGATCCTGCTCGCTGCGCCACTGAATGCGGGCTATCCACCGCCGACGACGGGAGAGCGGGGGCGAGAGCCAGCCGTGCCGGATGCGCACCGCCAGCGCCGAGTCGCGATCGATTTCCTCCACCGCGCGCACCATCTCGGTCATGGCCACGGGGTCACGCGGGACGGTGCGCCCGGGTGCCACATAGTGGGCAATGACCTGCTGCCTGCGCAACGCGCGCGCCATGCCCACGACCTCCGCGGGGGACGGTGGCGGAAAGAGGGCGCGGAAGGTGAGGAGCGCGGCGACGACACCCGCCAGCAGCAAGCCGATGGCGCGTGGACCGCGGGCGGTGATGCGGAGCACGGGAGGCCGCATCAGGCACCTCGTGGACGTTTCGTCCGCGAGGTCGTGCGCTTCTTCCCGGCCTTCGCGCCCTTCTTCGCCGTGCTCGCGTCCTGCTTCGCCGTGCT
>CAZVDJ010000403.1:0-4723 GCA_964626245.1 uncultured Gemmatimonadaceae bacterium | reverse complement strand
CAAGCGCCTGCTGGATGGCGATGCGGGCCCCAACACGGGGGGGATGGGGGCGTACGCTCCGGTCACCATCGCAACCCCCGCCGTGCTCCGGACCACCGCCGATCGCGTGATCGCCCCGACGCTGGCCGAGATGCGGCGTCGCGGGACGCCCTTTCGCGGGCTGCTCTACGCCGGACTCATGCTCACCGAGTCCGGAGTCCGCGTCGTGGAGTTCAACTGCCGCTTCGGCGACCCGGAAACGCAGGTGGTACTCCCCCTGCTCCGCACCCGGCTGGTCGATCTTCTGGTGGGGGCCTCGGCCCAAGACGGGCTCGCTAGTGCAACACCGGTGGAAGTCGCCGTCGGCGCGGCGGTCACGACCGTAGTGGCGAGCGCCGGCTACCCCGACAATCCCACCGCCGGAGCACCGATTGTGCTCCCGCCCGTCGGGCCGGGCGTGACGATCTTCCATGCCGGGACGAGCCTCCGAGCCGACGGCACACTCGTCACCGCTGGCGGTCGCGTCTTCGCGGTGACCGCGGTGGCCGCAACGTTCGCAGAGGCGCAGCGTGCGAGCAGGAGCACGGCAGAACTCGTCGACTTCGACGGGAAGGTGCTCCGCCGCGATATCGGCTGGCGGGAGCAGGCCCGGCGTGCCGGAACTCCCTGAAGTCGAGACGATAGCACGCGACCTCGACCGGCGATTGTCGGGGCGGAAGATCGGGTCGGTGGAGGTGAGTCGTGCCGACGTGCTCCGCGGAGCATCGGCGGACGAGCTCACCGTGCGCACGTCTGGCAAGGCCGTGCTCCGCGTGTGGCGTCGAGGCAAGACAGCGGTGCTGTCGCTCGACGGCGGGGACCATCTCCTCGTGCAGCCGCGCTTCACGGGGGCGATCCTGGTTCGAGATCCAGCCGGATCGGCGAACGGGAGCACGGCGAGCGCCGACGAGGAGGCGCCGGGGACGGATCCCTTCGCCGCCATCACCTGGTTCCTCGAGGATGGCGGTGCCTTCTGGTACCGGGATGTACGGCGACTGGGGACGGTGACGCTCGCCGACGACGCCGACCTGGCGGCGTACGAGAAACGCCTCGGTCCGGAGCCGCTTGACCGGGAGTTCGACGCGGCGCGATTATCGGGACTTCTTCGGGGCTCCCGCGCGGCGATCAAGAAGGTGCTGATGGACCAGCGGTATCTGGCCGGGGTGGGAAACATCTACGCCAACGAGGCGCTCTGGCGCTCGGGGATCGATCCCTCGCGCCCCGCGGCGAGCCTGACGCCGGCGGAGGGGGTGCGCCTGCACGATGCGCTGACGTCGGTGCTGCGGGCATCCATCCAGTCGCGTGGAACGACGTTCCGGGATTATCGCGACCCGTCCAACCGCGCCGGGGGGTTTGCGGCCCAGCTCCAGGCCTACGGTCGCGGCGGTGAACCCTGTTGGCGCTGCGGCACCCGCCTGGCCGAGACGCACGCCATCGACGGCCGGTCGACGGTCTTCTGCCACCGATGCCAACGCTGACCGCCACCCAGCGCAAGGCCGAGGCGCGCCGACTGGTCGAGCTGCGCGAGGTGGTGCGCGCCTCGGCCAGCGACCGTCCCGGGGTCTACCGGATGCTGGGCGAGGGGGGCGAGGTGGTGTACGTGGGCAAGAGCAAGCGCGTGCGCAGCCGCCTGTTGAGCTATTTCCGGGCGGAGTACCCACGCGACAAGGGAGCGCGCATCGTGCGCGAGGCGGAGTCGATCGAGTGGACCTACGTGCCCAGCGAGTTCGCCGCCCTGCTGGAGGAACTGCGGCTGATCAAGCGACTGCGCCCGCGCTTCAACGTGGCGATGAAGCGCGATGCCCGGCATTACGCCTTCGTGCGCGTGACCGGTGGCGTGGCGCCGCGCCTGACGGTGGTGCGCGGCTCGGGGGCGGGCGAGCGCGGCGGCGTCTTCTACGGACCGTTTGTCGGCGCCGATCGGCTGCGTGAGGCGTTGCGCGAGCTGGGAGACGCGCTGGGACTTCGCGATTGCACGCTGGACGGCCGCATGCGCTTTGCCGACCAGGTGGAACTGCTTCCCCTGGCGCCTCGCACCCCCGGTTGCATCCGGCACGAGATCGGCACCTGCCTGGGCCCCTGCGTGGCGGCGGTGCGCGCCGACGAATACGGCGACCGGGTGCAGCAGGCGCGCGGCTTTCTCGAGGGGACGGACGATGAGCCGCTGGAGCGCCTGCGCACGGGGATGCGCGAAGCGAGCGAGGCAATGGCGTACGAGCGCGCCGCCGTGCTGCGCGACAAGCTGCACCGGCTGGAGTCGCTGCGCGAGCAGTTCGGCCGCCTGCGCTTTGCGGTGGAAGCGCTGAGCTTCGCCTACATCGTCCCGGGGCACGAGGGCGACGACCGGTTCTACCTGATTCGTCGAGGCGTGGTGCGCGGAGAGTACCCCGCCCCTCGCTCGCCTGACGAGTGGGACGCCATTCGCTCGGCCTGTGAGCGGATCTACGGCGCCGGGACAGAGGCGGTGCCGGCGCGTCCATCGTCCACCGTTCCCGCGCACGAGGTGGACGAGCTGCTGCTCATCACGTCGTGGTTCACGGTGCGCCCGCAGGAGATGCAGGCGACGGTGTCGCGCGAGGCGCTGGGGTCGCTCTGGCAGGGTTAGGCACCGCGTGCCGCGCGTGCTTGACGGCTTCGGCTGCGTGGTGTTTGGTACCTGCGTCAGCGCCGCAGCGTGCGTCAGGGCGGCGCGATTCGATGCGTCAGTCGTGCAGCGAGTCGACGGCCAGCGCGTCGTCGAGCGCGTCGCGCAGCTCGGTTACCCCGTACGGCTTGGCCAGGTACGACACGCGGACCTCGAGCGTCCTGGCGGCGGCCGCCGCGTCGGCCACGTAGCCGCTGGCGACCACCGCGGGGAGCGCCGGCTCCAGCTGGCGAAGCGCGGCGACAAGCTCGATGCCATTCTGCCGCGGCATGCGGTGGTCGGTGAGGACCAGGTCGCATTCCCCCGGATGGGCGCGGAACCACTGCTCGGCGTCGGCGGCCGCCGCCACCGCCACCGGGCGACGACCCATCGCCAGCAGCAAGCGCCGCGCGGTCTCCAGCACGATGGGCTCGTCGTCGACCAGCAGCACGACGCGTGACCCATCAGCGGCCACCGCGGGACGGAATGGCGTCGTCAGCGGCAACGGCCCGTCAGGCCGTGGGGGCGCTGCGGCGGGGCGCGGCGCCGACGGGAGGGTAACGGTGACCGTCGTCCCCTTCCCCGCCGCGCTGGCGAGTTCCACGTGCCCTCCCTTCGACAGGGCAATCGCGCGGACGGTGGGGAGCCCGAGCCCGGTCCCCTCCTGCGGCGACTTGGTGGTGAAGAATGGATCGAAGGCGCGCTCCAGCGTCTCGGGTGACATGCCGCCCCCGGTGTCGCACACCTGCAGGCGCGTCATGGCGCGGCCGGCGTGGTGCACCTCGTCCACCGTGAGGGAGAGCGTCCCGCCGTCGGGCATGGCCTGCACGGCGTTGGTGGCGAGGTTCATCACGATCTGGTGCAGTTCCGCGCACGACCCGTACACATGGCTCGCGGACGCCGTGACGTGCATGGCGACGCCGCGGGCCGCCCGAGTGCGCACCAGGCGCGCCACCTCGTGCACGACCGTCCCAAGATCGGCCGTCTCCGCCTCGTGCATGTCCCCCTTTCGCAGGGCCATGAGACGCCGCACGAGGTCGCGTCCCCGTTCAGCAGAGGTCCGGATGTCGTCCAGCAGTTCGCGCTGGTCGGGCGTGGCGTCGTCGGCGAGCAGCTCGACGTTGGCGAGGATGGGCGCCAGGAGGTTGTTGAAGTCGTGCGCCATCCCGCCGGCCATGGTGCCCAGCGACTCCAGTTGGCGTCCCACGCGGCGCTCCTCCTCCGCGCGCAGCCGGGCGGCCGCCTCGCGTTCCAGGCCGTTGAGGAGCACTCCCACCGCGACGGCGGCCACCAGGCCGAGCATTGCCGTATTCACCGCCGACATCACCCACAGCTGCAAGGCGTTGGGCACGCCCTGCGCCCAGGGCACCGCGTCGTTCGCGATCCCCACGCCGAAGGCAACGAAGAGTGCGGTGTTCGCCAGCACCACGGCGATCCCGGCGCGGACGCCCAGCAGCATTCCCGCGAAGAGCGCGGCCATCGACAGCCAGACCGCGCCGGCCGTTCGAAAGCCGGCCAGCGTCATCGTCAGCGTCCCGATGGCAAACAGCCCCGCAATGACCGTCCACGCGCGCGCCTGAAAGGTGGGGCGCCGCGAGAAGTACACGTACGCCACCGCCAGATAGGCGGAGATGTCCACCACGATCATCGGCCAGAGGCCGTTGGTCGCGAAGACCCACAGCGCAAGGACCAGCGGGCCGAGCCCGACCACGAGGGTTCCGCCGAGCATCGCCGCCAGCGTTCGGGCCCGCCAGACCGCCAGCGCCGAGCCTCCCCGCGCGCCAAATCGGGCAGCCGCGCGGTCGCCCCATCTCCTCACGAGGCCGGGAAGCCCGGGGTAGGAGCGGAATGATGAGTTGAGCGAGGACGACACCTCCTGAGTATCGGCGCGAGTCGCCACTTGCCGACCTCCCGTGCGTTTCTCGGCCGTTGCCCCGACCGTCTTAATTGGAGGGCGCACATTCGAGCTCCCCCACTGCCACCGAGAGTCCCCGTCCCGGACGCCCAGCGCTCGCCGACCTCCCTATCTTCTTCGCGTGTCCCGCCCCACTGCCCGCCCCCCGTTCACACCCCTTCGACGGA
>CAZVDJ010000402.1:0-4727 GCA_964626245.1 uncultured Gemmatimonadaceae bacterium | reverse complement strand
GCGGCGGTCGGGCGACCGCCGCGCCATCGGTGGTCAGAGCCCCATCCAGGCGGCGATGGTGTTGCGCTGCATTTCCGAGGTGCCCGAGTAGATGCGGCTGCCGATGGCGTCACGCACCTCGCGTTCGATCTCGTATTCGGTGGCGTAGCCGTAGCCGGCGAAGACCTGCAGCACGTCCATGGCCCCCTGCACCAGCGACTCGCTGACGAAGAGCTTGGTCATGGCGGCGTCGAAGGCGACCCCGCGCGTCTTTTCCAGCTTGGTGGCGGCGCGGTACGTCAGGAGCCGCGCACATTCCAGCCGCACCTTGAAGTCGGCCAGCTTGTGCGACACGGCCTGGAACTTGGAGATGGGCTTGCCGAACTGCTGCCGCGTGCGGGCGTACTGCACGCCGCGCTCGAGAATCCGTTCCATCTGCCCCACGTGCGCGGCGAAGAGGCAGATGCGCTCCCAGTCCATGGCGTGGATGAAGATCTGGGCGCCGCCCCCCAGCTGCCCCACGATGGCCGAGTCGGGGACGTGCACGTCGTCGAAGGCCAGCTCGCCGAACGGCGAGGTGCGCAGCCCCATCTTCTCGATCTTGCGGCTGGCGGAAAAGCCCGGCGTCCCGCGCTCCAGCAGGAAGGCGGTCACGCCACCGTGGAATCCCTTGGACGGGTCGGTGATGGCAAAGACGATGATGACGTCCGCCTCCGGCCCGTTCGAGATGAAGGTCTTGCTCCCGTTGATGCGCCAGCCGTCGCCGTCCCGCACGGCGCGCGTGCGCAACCCGAACGAGTCGGAGCCGGAGCCGGGCTCGGTCATGGCGTGCACGCCGATGAGCGTGCCGTCGCACAACCCCGGCAGGTAGCGCCGCTGCTGCTCGGGCGAGCCGAACTTCCAGAGCGGGACGACGCACGACATCAGGTGCGCCGAGACGGAGAAGACGAGCCCGTTGTCGGTGCAGCCGTAGCCGAACGCATCGAGCGCGATGGCGGTGGTCAGCGGATCCAGCCCGGCACCGCCTAACGCCTCGGGGACGGGGAGCCCCGGGAGCCCCAGCGCGCCGCACGCCTTCCAGCGCTCGCGGGAGAAGGACTGCTCGCGGTCGCGGGCGATCATCCCGTCGTTCAGGTGCTCGCGCGCGAACGCAATGATCGTCCGCTTGAGCGTCTCCTGGTCGGGCGAAAGCGAGAAGTCCATTAGCCCTCGGCCAGGAGCCGCTGGTAGTCGACCTTGTCGGTCGAGGTCTTGGGAAGCGCCTCCACGAAGGCGAAGGCATCGGGGACCATGTAGGCGGGGAGTGCCTCGGCGGCAAAGCGCTTCATGGCCAGGACGGAGCCCTTCTCGCCGTTGCCTAACGCCAGGAAGGCCTTGAGCCGCGGCGCCCCCTCGGCGTCGGGCACGGCCACCACCGCCGCCTCGCGCACCGACGGATGGCGATAGAGCCCGGCCTCCACCTCGCCCAGCTCGATCCGGTATCCGCGGCGCTTCACCATCCGGTCGCGACGGCCCACGAAGGTGAAGACGCCGTCCGTATCCTCCACCACCACGTCGCCGGTGCGATACCAGCGCGTGCCGTCGGCGTCCACCAGGAACGCCTGCGCCGTGCGCTCCGCCAGGTTCCAGTAGCCCTGCATCACGTTGTCGCCGGCAATGACCAGCTCTCCCTCGTCGCCGCGCGCGACGTCGCGACCATCACCCTCGACCACGCGGGCACGCAGCTGCTCGCACACCCGCCCGATGGGGTACGGCACCGTGCGGTCTGCCTCGACCACGCGCGGAATGGGATGGTAGGTGCAGACGTTCGTCTCGGTGGGGCCGTAGAGGTTGTAGAAGGACGCGCCGGGAAGCCGCTGTGTCACCTCGCGCAGGTGCTTCACCGGAAAGACCTCGCCGGCAAAGAAGACGTAGCGCAGCGTCGAGTAGTCGTGCCGCTCCATGCGACCGAACTGCGCCAGCAGCGTGAGGATGGTGGGCGTGGAGTACCAGATGGTGAGGCGGCGCTCGGCGATGAGCTGCGCCAACCCCAACGGTTCCTTGCCGCGCTCCGCATCGATGAGGACGACCGTCGCCCCGTGCTTGAGCGGGACGTACAGGTCCAGGATGGACAGGTCGAAGTGGAAGGGGGCATGCGAGGAGAAGCGATCGCCGGCCGACGGCGCAAAGACCATCGTGCACCAGTCGACGTACGCCATCGCGTTCCGGTGGGTGAGCATCACCCCCTTCGGCTTTCCGGTGGAGCCCGACGTATAGAGGATGTAGGCCAGGTCGTCGGGGGCCCGCGCGACCGTCGCGACCGCCGGCGCGTCCCCCGCCGCATCCAGTGCCGTGGCCAACCCGCCTCCGCCCCCCACCTCCTCCAGGACCAGGAGCTCCGGGTCGTGTCCCAGCTGCTGCGCCTCGCCTCGCCATGCGTCCACCAGCGACCGCTCCAGGACCACCGCGCGCACGGCGCAGTCGGCCAGTATGTAGGAGCTGCGCCACGCCGGGGCGCCGTAGTCGACGGGGACGTAGGCGGCGCCCGCCTTCATGGCGCCCAGGATCGCTGCATATGCGTCGATCGACTTGCGCGCGTAGACGCCTACGCGATCGCCGGGCCGCACCCCCATGGCGTGCAACCGGTCGCGCACCCGATCGGTCAGACTGTCCAGCTCCCGATAGGTCAGCGCGCCACTGGGCAGGTCCTCGACGGCCACATGGTCGGGACGAGTACGTGCGGAAGCCTGCAGCCAGTCGACCAGCGATTGGGGAGTTGGCACCAGGGACCCGGGTAAGGGACTGCCGCCGGGTCACGTTGCACTCCAGTCCGACCCGGGGATGGTTCAGGTCGGCGGTGCAACTTTAATGCTAGTTTCACCAGGGCGAGTGTCGCGGCGGGACGCCGCGCCTCGCGAGCGCCTCGCCCCGGCCCTTCCGCGTCCTGTCCCCGGGGTGCCGAGCCGGTGCGAGTTGAGGAGCGAGTCCACCTGCCGCCGCATCCTTGCGCGGACCGTGTCCGCGCCACTCGCCATGGCCTGGTCGCTCGCCTCGAACGGGTCCTCGCGGTACCGGTACAGTTCCTCGCGACCCGTGCCGTAGTTGCGGATGAAGTGCCACGAGGCGTCGTGCAATGAGACCATGTCGCCACGTGTGAAGGGGAGCGAGCTGTCGCTCCGCACTCCCCGCTCGACCAGCGCCAGCGCGGCACTCCACGACGTGGTCCCTTCACCCCGCCAAACCGCGGCCAGCGACGATCCCGGGAGGGGATGTTCGGTCCCCGGCAGCGCGAGGTCGACAATGGTCGCTGGTACGTCGCGCAGCGATACCACTGGCTCCACCACCAGCGCGGGCGGCACTCGTTGCGGCAGGTGCAGGATGAGCGGGGCGTGCAGCAGCTTGTGGTACAGGTTGGAGGTGTGCTCGAAGAGGCCGTGTTCTCCAAAGAGCTCGCCGTGGTCGGCGGTGACCACGATCAGCGTGTTGTCGAGCGCGTCCCGCTCGCGCAGCGCTCGAACGAGTCGGCCGATCTCCGCGTCGATGAATGCCACGGCGCCGTCGTACAACGCCCGGTCATCGGGCTCCGGCGTGAAGCGCGTGCGGTACGGCGGCGGCGGATCGTAGGGGAGGTGCGCGTCGAAGTAGTTCAGGAAGGCGAAGAAGGGGCGCTCGCCAACGCCGCGTTGCCATTCCAGGAAGTCGTCGGTGACTTCCGTGGCATCCTTCCGGGCGTTGCGCGGGCGCGGCGGCACCGTGAAGTCGTTGACGACGAGCGCGCGCCAAACGTCGCGCAGCGACCGGGCCTCGTACAGCGATCGCGCCAGCGCCGTCTGCCCCAGCGTCGAGGTGCGCAGGACCTGCTCCAGGCTGCGGGGAAAGTCCTCGTAGCGCGAGAAGCCCGCGGCGAAGCCTGCGTCCCATCCCGTATAGAAGAAGTTCGCGACGAACGCCCCGGTGGCGTAGCCACGCGCCGCGAACCACGACGCGAGGCGCGGCGCGGCGTCGGCATCCATCCGGGTAAGGAAGGTGGAGTTCCCACCGGGCCAGAGCGTGGGGTACTCTCCCGTGAAGAGCGAACGGTGCGTGGGACGCGTCCACGGCGCGGTGGCCACCGCAGACGAGAAGCGCACCCCGGCGTTCGCGATCGAATCGAGGTGCGGCGTCGTGAGGCGCGGCGAGCCGTAGCTGCTCAAGGCATCGGCCCGGACCGCGTCGAGCACGATGACCAGCACGTTTCGCGCATCCGCGGCAGGCGTCGCGGACGACGGGACGCCGGCCATGCGCCAGCGACGCTCCAGCTGCGGTAGGGCGACGGCCGATGCGAGCAGCACACCCCCACTCCACAAGGCCATCGAGCGGACGAATGCGAGAGCCCGTGGAGACGAAGCGAGCGCGCGCGCAACGGACGCGCCAATCCCCAGTGACAAGACGGCAACCGCAGGCCGGGCCAGCCCTCCCACCGGAAGCAGGATCGACAGGGCGGTGAGCGTGTAGAAGGCGAGGCCCGACAGCCGCAACGCCCACGCGCGCGCGAGCCGGCGCGCCAGTGGCGCCGCCACGAGGGCCGGTGGAAGCCAGATCAGGAGCGTGGCCACCGGCGCGCTCCATGCCAGGTCGCGCGAAACACCAACCACCTCGCGACGGACAAACCAGACGTAGCCCCACCGCGCCACGAAGACGAGTGCCGCCAGCAGTGCAGCGGCCACCGCGATCAGCAGGACGTCGCGGGCGCGCCCCGGCACGTCGCCGGGGCGCCTTCGCAATTCGAC
>CAZVDJ010000401.1:0-4730 GCA_964626245.1 uncultured Gemmatimonadaceae bacterium | reverse complement strand
CCGCGGTTCGCACGTGATGCGCCGGCGAGGCTCAGGGGGTGCTCAGGGGGTGCTCAGGGGGTGCTCAGACGATGCTCAGGCGGTGCTGCCGCCGGGAACCGGGGCCGGTTCGCCGTCGGCTTCACCGGGGATCTCCTCGCCGGGATTGATGAAGCGATCCACTTCCACCCCGTACTGGCGGTCGTGCAGCTCGCGGTAGCGGCCGCCTAACGCCATCAGCTCGTCGTGCGTCCCACGCTCGACGATCTGTCCCTCCTCGATCACCAGGATCTGGTCGGCGCTCTCGATCGTGGAGAGGCGGTGCGCGATGACGAAGGTCGTGCGCCCGGCACGCAGCCGTCGCAACCCGTCACGGATCATCGCCTCGCTCTCGCTGTCCAGCGACGAGGTGGCCTCGTCCAGGATGAGCACGCGCGGGTCGGCCAGGATCGCGCGCGCGATCGCGACGCGCTGGCGCTGGCCGCCCGAGAGCTTGACGCCCCGCTCGCCCACCACGGTGTCGTAGCCCTGCTCCCACCCCTTCACGAATTCGTCCACGTGCGCGATGCGCGCCACCGCGCGCACCTCGTCGTCGCTCGCGCCCGGGCGCGCGTAGGCGATGTTCTCGCGGATCGTCCCGTCGAAGAGGAAGTTGTCCTGCATCACGACCCCGAGGTGCCGCCGGTACTCATGCAGCTTGAGTGCGTCCAGCGACGTCCCGTCCACCAGGATCTCGCCTGCTCCCGGGCGGTTGAAGGCCATCACGAGCCCGATGAGGGTGCTCTTCCCCGCCCCGCTCGACCCCACGAGCGCCGTCGTGGACCCCGCCGGCGCACGGAACGAGATGTCGCGCAGCACCGGCACCCCTTCCACGTAGCTGAAGTGCACCTGGCGGAACTCGATCTCGCCGCGAACGGAAGGCACCGGGCGCTTCTGCGCGTCCTGCGCATCCTCCGTCACGGTGTCCCGGATCTCGCGGATGCGGTCGAGTCCCGCGAAGGCCTCGGAGATCTGCGTCCCGATCGAGGCGATGGACACCAGCGGTGCAGCCACGAGCCCGATGAAGAAGATGTAGCGCACGAATTCACCCAGCGTCATCTCGCCGCCGATGATCGCACGCCCCCCCATCAGCGTCAGCAGCACGCCGATGACCCCGACGATGGCCGTCGTCGCCGCCCCCACCGCCGAGGTCCCCGTGATCGTCGAACGCACGTTCTGGAACAGGCGCTCGGCACCCGAGGCAAAGACGCGCTCCTCGCGTTCCTCCGCCGTGTACACCTTCACGATGCGCACGCCGCCCACCGTCTCCGTCAGCCGCCCGGTGACCTCGGCGTTGATGACGCTGCGCTCGCGGAAGATGGGACGCAGCCGCTTGAAGGCCACCGCCATCATCGCGCCGAACGCCCCCAGCACCACCAGCGTCACCGAGGTGAGCTGCCAGCTGGTGTAGAACAGGACCCCCATGGCCAGGAGCGCGGTGAGCAGCCCGCCCACCAACTGCACAATGCCGGTCCCCACCAGGTTGCGGATTCCCTCGGCGTCGGACATGATGCGCGAGATGAGCACCCCCGTCTTCGTGGAGTCGAAGAACGACACCGGGAGGCGCAGGATGTGCTTCTGCACGTCGATCCGCATGTCCGTGATCGCGCGCTGCGCGGCGATGCTCACCACCTGCGAGAGCGCGAACGACGTGATCGCCTGAACGATCGTCGCCCCACCCGTGACCAGGGCGATGGGCAGGAGCAGGTCGACGCGCTGCTGCGTGAGCACGTTGTCGATGAGGTACTTCGAACTCGCCGGGAGGACGAGCCCGGAAAGCCGGTTCACGAGCATCAGCACGAAGCCGACGGCCAGCGACCGGCGATGTGTCCACATCAGCGCACGCGTCTCGGCCCATGCGCGTGCGGTGTTGACCTTGGGCTTGTCGGGCTTCCGGGACGAAGCGCGTGCGGGGGCGGCTGCGGGGGGCGTGGTGGCGGCCATGGAGGTGAGAAGGGTCGCGGGTAAGCTAGCGCGGCGCCCCTCGCCTCGTGGTCGGCCATTCGGGCGAGTCGCCCATCGGCACCGAAACCGGCCGCATCCCCTCGCGTAGGGAGCAGCGACCATATCGCCCCAGAGGATGCACCATGTGGGTCCTGCTCAAGTCGCTGCTCGCCAAGTGGGCCATTCTGAAGCTCGTCCTCAAGGCCTTCGGTAGCCTGGGATGGCTCCTCCCGCTGGCCCTCCTCCTCAAGGCGATCGGCCTCCCCTTCCTGATCGTGCTGGCGCTCCTCGCGCTCCCCCTGATTCTCGTGCTGGCCATCATCGGCCTCCCGCTCCTCCTCGTGGTGGGGCGCTCCTGACGATGACCATGTGGCTCGTTGGAATCGGGCTGGCCGCGCTCAAGCTCGCCATCCCCATCCTCCTCATCTACTGGCTCGTCAGCTGGTGGTTCTCGCGCGGCACCGAGGAGGTCCCTCCGCCGCCGGCCGGGGACACCGCGTAGCCGCGCCACACGATCCTGGTGACATCCGCTCGCCGCGACGCCCCCAGCGTCGCGGCGAGTGGAGCATTCGGACGCCGCTTGGTCGGCCATGGGGCGTGCCGTGCACAACAGAGTGACCGGTTGCGGCGTATCGGCGCTGGCAGGTTTCCTGCACCCTGAGCGGGAACCTTGCCGACCGGCCACGGTTGGGTGCGCTAGGGGTTCCCCGAGTTGTTGGCCTCGCCAGAGCAACCCACCTTGGGGCATCCCTACCCGCCCCGACTCCCTCGACGTGCCTGAGTCGTCCCCCGCGCCGCACACCACGCAATTCGCCGCAGTCGAGCAGCGCATGCCCAGCATGGCCGAGCTGGCCCGGGCCGCGCGGTTCGCCGTCACATTGCAGCATGTCGCGACGTCGCTCGCCTCCACGCTCGAGCGCGACCGGTTGCTCGAGACCCTCGTGCGCACCACGATCGATTCACTCGATGCGATGGCGGGGGGCGTGGCGGAACTCAGTGCCAATGGCGAGTACCTCTCCGTCGTCGCCGCGGTGGGCTACCCGCAGTCGCTCCTGGACCACTTCCAGCGGGTGCCGCTCGAAGAGCATCCGGCGGCGGCCCAGCTGGTGCAGTCACGCCGTCCCGTCTTCTTCGAGTCCCAGGCGGAGTTCGACGCCGCGGCCCCCGGGCTGGCCCGCCTGACGCAGGCGGCCGGCGCGCGCGTGGCGTTGCCGCTGGCGACGCCCGACCAGGTGCTCGGCGTGTTGCTCCTGACCTTCGCCGAGCCGCGGGCCTTTGCGCCTGACGAGCGCGAGTTCCTCACCGCCCTGTCGAACCAGTGCGCGGTCGCCATGGAGCGCGTGGCGCTCTTCTCCCGCGAGCGCGAGGCTCGGCAGGCCGCCGAATCGGCCAATGCGCGCCACCGCGACTCGCTGGAGCGCATGAGCGACCTGTACTTCGTGTGCGACGACACGTGGCGCTACGAGCGCATCAATCGCGCCATGCGCGAGTTCCTGCGCCAGAGCGGATACCAGCCGGATGACCTCCTGGGACAGGTCATCTGGGATGTCTTCCCGCTCCTCGTGGGCGGCCCGATGCACGAGGCCATGCTCCAGGCGCGCGCCTCTCAGCAAACCGTCGCCTTCTCCGCGCGCGGGACGTACGCCGACTCCTGGTACGAGGGGAACGCCTTCCCCATGGGACGCGGCGTGGGCGTGCACGTGCACGACACCACCGTGCGCCATCGCGCCGAGGAGGAGGTGAACCGCCTCACCGCCGCCCTCAAGCGGCGCGTGGACGAGATGGAGACGCTGCTGAAGGTCATCCCCGTCGGGATCGGCATCGCCAACGACCCGCAGGGAAACGACATCACCGTCAACCCGGCCATGGCCACGCTGCTGCGCGTGCCGACTTCGGTGAACGCGTCCAAGACGGGGCCGGAGGCCGACTCCCTTCCTTTCCGCGTCCTGTGCGACGGCGTGGAGATGACGGCGGACGAACTGCCGTTGCAGCGATCGGCACGCAACGGCGTCTCCATTCCCTACAGCGAGCACGAGATCGTCTTCGGCGATCGCACGCGCATCACGCTGCTGGCCAGCGCCGCCCCCATCGTGGATGCCGACGGGCAGGTGCGCGGCAGCGTGGGCGCCTTCGTCGACATCACCGCGCGCAAGCGTGCCGAACTCGCCACGCGCCTGCTGGCCGAGGCGTCGGCCGCCTTCGCCACGTCGCTCGACATCGACCGCACCTTTGCCGTGCTGGCGCAGCGTGTCGTTCCCGAGATGGCCGACATCTGCGTCATCTTCGTGACGCGCGAGAGCGGGAGCGTGGGGGTCGCGGCGATGGAAACGACCGACCCGGCGCTGGTGGCGCAGCTGCAATCGTTCGACAACGCGCACCCGGTGGACGGCACTCCCACGCACCCGGTGTGGCACGCCATCCGCGACGCACGCTCGATCCTGGTGCCCAGCGTGAGCGATGCCAGCATCGCCAGCATGCTCTCGGGGGAGCAGTCGGTGATCGCCCTGGCGCGGGAGACGCAGACCACCTCGCTCCTCCTCGTTCCCATCGCGACGCGCGGGCGGGTGCTGGGGGCGCTGGGAATGGGGACGCGCGGAATGCGGCGACCGTTCGACCAGGGCGACCTCCTGCTGGCCGAGGAACTGGGGCGGCGCACCGCCATGGCACTCGACAACGCCTACCTGCTGGCCGCCGAGCACCGCGCGCGCGCCGAAGCCGAGGTGGCGCGCACGGAGGCGGAGCGCGCCAGCCGGGCCAAGAGCGACTTC
>CAZVDJ010000400.1:0-4733 GCA_964626245.1 uncultured Gemmatimonadaceae bacterium | reverse complement strand
CCGGGCGGCGGCAGGCGCCCGCTGCGCACGTCATCGATGGCGTGCCGCACGGCCTCCGCCAGCAGTGCGTGCGGCACGCCGGCACCCAACGCCCGCACGTCCTCGCGGTCGAGGAGCGTCCCCACGGCGGGAAGGGAACGGCGCGCGTCGGGCATGCAGGTCAGGCCGGACGCCCGGGGGCGGTGAACGATGATCCGTGACGCGCGGGCGACGGCTCCCAGCGCAAAGGTAGCGCACGCCCGGGCGTGCGCGTCGGCCCAGGTTGCGGCTGGCGGCCTTCCCCCGGCCGCGACGTCGCGGTGGCGAGCGGGCGTCGGCCGGCGACGATCGGCCCCAGCGCGGCGCCGATCGACAGGGTGTCCCGTCGCAGCGAGTCACGCCCGGGCGCGCCGGGTCGGGGGACGGTCGAGGTGTCGGGACGCGGGCGCGCGCGCGAGGTGTCGCGCGCCGTCGAGTCAGCCGCCGGACGCGCGCGCGGCGTGTTGAAGACGCGCTCGCTCGTCCGCGTGTAGCGCAGCAGCGTGCGCATCTCCCGCGCCCGCAGCCGGTAGCCCGTCAGCGGCGTGAGCGGGGTGCCAAGCGTGAGGATGATCTCGGTGGCAGGGGCGCCCACGCTCGGCTTCGGAGGTGGTTCACGCGTCGAGGTGTCGGCGCCGGCCGCCGGTGTGGTCGGGGCGCCTGCGCGGCGCGGGGGCGGCCCTCGGCGAGAGGGAGCCGGCGGGGGCGGGCCGGCAGCTGCACGCGTGGTGTCGGCCGCGCGCACCGAGTCCTCGCGCGCCACGCGACGAATGGAGTCCTGCACGGCCTTGGTGCGCACGGAATCGGCCTTGCGCTGGTCATCCTGCTGCCGCGTCAGCGCACGCACGATTGGCACGGTCGCCGAGTCGCCGCGCGCGCTGCCGCTGCGCAGCGAGAAGCGCGACGTATCGATCACCAGCGCGGTGTCGAGCGCCCGGTCCATGAGCACACGCAGCGTCACGGAGTCCACGATCGTCACCGTCTGGATCCCCGGTCCGATCGTGTCGTGCACGAACGCCAGCACCTCGCGCCGGAGCGAATCCACCAGCGTGACCGACATGGTGTCGTACAGCTCGCGCGGATCGACGATGCGGTTCTTGTTCTGGTCCACCGCGGCGCGCAACAGGTACCGTCCCGGTGGTACGTGTCCCAGGTCGAAGCGCCCCGCCGAATCGGCGATGGTCAGGTACCGGATGGAATCGCGCGGCGTGGGGAGCGGGAAGGCCTCGATCATCGCCTGCGGGGCGGGCCGCTCGGCGAGCCAGTCGAAGACGATGCCGCGCAGGTTGCCCTGCGCGATCGTCGCGCCGGTGGAGAAGACGATCGTGGCCCCGGCGGAGTCGACGTTGTTCTCCAGGTCGGTGAGGCCGGGGATCATGCGGACCGTGTAGGTCGTGTTGGGGCGCAGGCCGCCGCGCGGACGCACCGAGACCGTGGTGCGGCGCCACGAGACGCTGTGCTCCCCCCAGCTCGGCGAGATGAGGAAGAGTCCCGCCAAACCGCCGGCGCCCTGCGGCCGCTCGCTCACCACCTCGCTGAAGTTGAAGGTGATCGCTTCGGCGCGCACGTTCACCGCGTTGGTGTCCGGGCGCACGCGCTGCACGGTGGGTGGGTCCAGGTCTTCCGGCCCTCCTGGCGGCACGCTGGCCGACGCGCAGCCGACGGCCGCGGCCACCAGCGCGAGGCGGATCAGCGGCCGCACAGCGCGGCCACCTTGGCGGCGAGCTGTTCGCGGCGCACCGACCACTCCTGTTCCTTGCGTCGCTCCGCCTCGACCACGTCGGGCTTGGCGCGGGCCACGAAGTTCTCGTTCTGCAGGCGAGCGCGCAGCCCCGTCAGCTGCTTCTCCAGTCCTGCCAGCTCGCCCTGCAGCCGCGCACACTCCTTTTCCAGGTCGATCGCGCCGGCCAGCGGCAGCACGATCTCGGTGCCGTCGGCCAACACCTGGTGTGCCGCCGCGCCGCCGGGGGCGGCATCGGACACGGCCAGCGTGCAGCGCGTGAGCCGTTCCACCAGTCCGGCCTCGTCGGCGAAGATGGCGCGTGACCCTGCAGCCGGGATCACCAACCCTTCCAGCGCCTTTCCCGGCGCGATGCCGTACTCGCCGCGCAGCTGGCGGATGGCCGCCACCGCCTCGATCACGCGGCCGAACTCGTTCGCCTGCCCCGGATAGCGTTCGACCGTGGGCCAGGCGGCGGTGGTCAGGAAGCTCCCCGCCACGTGTCCGGGAAGGCGCTGCCAGAGCGCCTCGGTGACGAAGGGGACGATGGGGTGCAGCAGCCGCAACGCCTGGTCGAAGGCGTGCACGAGGACGGCCCGGGCCACGTTGCGATCGTCGCCAGGCGACGAAAGCCGCCCCTTCACCGACTCCAGGTACCAGTCGGCCAGCTCGTTCCAGGCGAAGTTGCGCGCCGCCTCGGTGTACTCGTTCAGCCGCAGCCCCGCGTAGCGTTCCTCGTCGCGCCAGTGCGTCCCGTCCGGGCGCGCCGGCCCCAACGCCTCGTTGCAGGCTCCGATTGCCGCGTTCAGCCGCCCGAGGATCCAGGCGTCGGCGCGCGTGAAGTCGTTGGCCGGAATGGCGTCCAGCGGGAGGACATGGTCGGTCCCCACGTTTGTCAGGAGGAAGCGGCCGATGTTCCAGAGCTTCGTGACGAAGTTGCGTCCCGGGGCGAACGAGCGCTCCAGGTCCTTCGGGTCGAGGATCGTGTCGGCCCCCAGCCCCATCCCGGCCACCACCGTGTACCGCAGCGCATCCGCGCCGTAGAGCCGCACCACGTCGAGGGGATCGATCCCGTTCCCCAGCGACTTGGACATCTTCACGTGATTGGTGTCGCGCACCGTGCCGTGCAGGTACACCGTGTGGAACGGCGCCTCGCCCATGAAGGCGAAGCCCGTCATGATCATGCGCGCCACCCAGAAGAAGAGGATCTCGGGGGCGGTGACCAGCATGTCGGTGGGATAGAACGCCTTGAGGTCCAGCGAGTCGTCGGGCCACCCTAACGTGGAAAAGGGCCACAACCCCGACGAGAACCAGGTGTCCAGGACGTCCTCGTCCTGCCGCACCGGTCCCGAACACGCGGGGCAGTGCGCCACGTCGTCGCGTGAGGCCGTCACCTTGCCGCAGGCGTCGCAGTACCAGACCGGCACCCGGTGCCCCCACCAGAGCTGCCGCGAGATGTTCCAGTCGCGGATCCCCTCCAGCCAGTTGATGTAGACCGCCTCCCATCGCTCGGGGAGGATGCGCACCTGCTTGTCGCGCACCGCCCGCAGCGCCGGCAGCGCCAGCGGCTTCATCTTCACGAACCACTGCTCCGACAGGCGCGGCTCCACGACCGTGTCGCAGCGATAGCAGCGACGGATGGAGTGTGCGTGCGCCTCGACCTTCACCAGGCGCCCCAACGCCTCGAGCCGGCGCACGATCTCCTCGCGCGCGGCAAAGCGGTCCATCCCCGTCAGCGCCTCGGGCACGCGCCCGCCGGCATCCATCACCTCGCGCAGCTCGCCCGTGGGGGTGATGACCACCGGCATGGCCAGGTTGTGGCGCTGTCCCACCTCGAAGTCGTTGGCGTCGTGCGCCGGCGTGATCTTCACCGCGCCCGAGCCGAAGGCAGGGTCGGTGTAGTCGTCGGCGATGATGGGGATCTCGACGTCGGCGATCGGCAGGATCACCGTGCGCCCGATGAGGTCGTGATACCGCTCGTCGGACGGGTGCACCGCCACGGCCACGTCGCCCAGGATCGTCTCCGGACGCGTGGTCGCCACCACGATGGTGCGCTCCTCCTCGTTGGCGTGCGCCTGCGTGAGGGGATAGCTGACGTGGTAGAGCTTCCCGTTGGTGTCGTGATGCTCGGCCTCCTCGTCGGACAGCGAAGTGAGGCAGCGCGGGCACCAGTGGATCACGCGGTGGCCGCGATAGATGAGGCCGCGTTCGAAGAGGCGGACGAAGGCCTCGCGCACGGCGCGCGACAGCGATGGCGTGAGCGTGTAGGCCGTGCGCGTCCAGTCGGCCGACGCCCCAATCGCACGCAGCTGCGAGAGGATGGCGCCGCCCGTCTCGTCGACATAGCTCGCCGTGCGCGCCACGAAGGCCGCCCGCCCCAGGTCGAAGCGCGTCTTCCCCTCCTTGGCGAGCTGCTTCTCCACGACGTTCTGCGTGGCGATCCCGGCATGGTCGGTGCCCGGCACCCACAGCGCCTCGTCGCCGCACATGCGGCGCCAGCGGATCACCACGTCCTGCACGGTGTTGTTGAGCCCGTGCCCCATGTGCAGCACGGCGGTGACGTTCGGCGGTGGGATGACGATCGTGAACGGCGGACGATCGCCGGCGGCGCGCCGCGAGCGTTCGGCATGGGCGGTAAAGACCCCCGCGTCCTGCCAGCGCTCGTACAGCTCGCGCTCGGTGCTCGCGTGGTCGTATTGCGTCGGAAGTTCGGTCGTGGACATGGGGCGAAATCTATCGGTGCGGGCAAGCAAGGGGCGCGGCGCCTGCCGGGGTGTGCCGGGGTGAACGCAGCGAGGGCCGCCCGCAGGGAGCGGCCCTCGTGGCACGTGGGCGCATGGGCTCAGGCGGGTGTGGCGTCGGCTTCGGCCGCGGGACGGCCTCGAGCATCTTGCGCAGGATGAAGACCCGGCCGTCGCGGGCCTGGGCGAGCGCCCGCTGCAGGAGCTCGCGGGAGAGGCCCTTGATCTTGATGTCCATCTGCAGGGCGGTGATC
>CAZVDJ010000399.1:0-4735 GCA_964626245.1 uncultured Gemmatimonadaceae bacterium | reverse complement strand
AGCAGATCAGGACGCCCACGGTGGCGTAGCGCGTCTGCCAGGTGCGGAAGCCGTTGGCATCGCGCGAGCGCGCCGGATCGCGGGGGGCGGTGTCGGCGGCGTCGCCTGGGGTGAAGTAGTACTTCTCCTCGAAGAGCGGGTCGTGCGGGATGTGCATCTTGCGATACACGCCCAGCAGCGTGCCGTCGGCGTCGATCACCGCCGCCGAGTTGCGGTACAGGCCGGCCGCCTGCCGTTCGTAGACCGGGACGATGAGGACGACCTCGAGCTCACGCGCCAGCGCCTGCATTCGCTCGGTGGTCGGCCCCGGGATCGGTTCTGCCAGGTCGAACCAGTTGATGTCGAGCGACTTGCAGAAATAGGGCGCGTTGAAGAGTTCCTGCAGGCAGATGACGTTCGCGCCTCGCGCGTGGGCGGCGCGCACGCCGGCGATGGCGCGCACGACGTTCTCCTCGATGGTGCGCGAGCCCGCGACCTCCTGCACGAGGCCGACGGTGAAGGGGGCGTTTGGCATGCGCGGAAGCTAATCGATCAGCGCCAGCACCACGTCGTTGACGTTGGTTCCCGTCATCCCGGTACGCAGCAGGGCGCCGGCGGCGTCGAGCGCCGGGTACGCGTCGTGTCCGCTGAGTGCCTGGGCGGGGTCGAGTCCCGCCAGCGCCACGCGCGCCCAGGTGCGTCCGTCGACGATGGCGCCGGCGGCATCGGTGGGGCCGTCGCGCCCGTCCGTCCCCGCCGAGAGGATGGTGATGCCGCGCCCCTCGGCGCCGCGCTCGTGCAATGCGGCGGCCGCGGCCAGGGCCAGCTCCTGCGCGCGTCCGCCCACGCCGTGCGCGCTCCCCGCCATCGCCACCGTGGTCTCGCCGCCCCAGGCCAGCAGGAGCCGGCACGGGACGCTTAGGGAGCCTGCGGCAAGGGTGCGGGGCGCGAGCGACCGGCGGGCATCCACCGCCGCCTCGGCGATGGCGCGTCCCAGCGACGCGGCGCTGCCGGTAATCGGTGTCGGCGCGACGCGGACCGGCAGCGACCACTCGCCGGCGGCCCGGACGACGGCGTCCAGCGCGTCGCGATTCCCGAGGATGATGCGCGGGACCACGCGATCGAGCGCCGGCAATCCGGGCTTTGGCGTCTCGGGCGCCTGCCCGGCCAGGACCCGGTCGAGCAGCTGGCGGACCTCATCGGGAATGGCCCCCCACAGCCGCTCGCGCTGCGCCAGGGCGACCAGGTCGGCCGCGGTCAGCGGGTCGCCGCTGCACGGGCCCGAGGCGATGGCGGCGGGGTCGTCGCCGATGACGTCGGAGGCGATGAGGCAGGTGACCCGCGCGCGCGACAGCGCCATGGCCAGGCGCCCGGCGCCCCAGCGCATCACCCGCTTGCGGAAGGCGTTCATCACCGCGATGGGCGCCCCGGCGCGATGCAGGCCACGGAAGAGGTCGAGCATTGCGGCCGGCGAGAGCCCGTCGACCGGCGCCGCCATGAGCGAGGACGCGCCGCCCGAGACGAGGACGATGACGTCGTCGCCCGGCTGCACCAGCGGCAGCCACGACGCAATGGCGTCGGCGGCGCGCTGCGAACCCTCACCGGGGACGGGATGGTCGCCGACGACCACCTGCAGCGGATCGGCCGTCACCTCGTGCTCGGCGGTGATCGCCAGCCCCCCCAGCGCCGTGCGCTGGTGCGCAGCCAGGGCGTCGAGTGCCCCGCGCGCCATCGGGATCGCCGCCTTGCCCGCCGCGAGGATCCACGGGCGGGCGCCGAGCGATGCCCCCTGCAGCGCGCGGCGCGTGGCGACGTACGGATCGCCGCCCGTCACGGCGGCGCGGTACAGCTGCTCGGCGAGTCCGCGCGCGGTCAGGGAGGCGTTGGTGTGGGACATGGGCGGAAACGTAACGCCCCGGCCAATGCGGCCGGGGCGTTGGTCCGGAAGCTCGTACCGCGCGGTCAGCGCCGTGCTGCTGGCGCCAGCTTGTCGATCTCGGCTTCCAGTTCCGCGTACGCATCGGCCGACGACTGCCGGAACGGTTGCGCCTTGTAGGCGATCTTCCCGTCAGGCCCAATGACGTACAGCGAACGGTTGTCCACCTTGTTCTGCGGGTTGTAGGCCCCGTACAGCGTTCCCACGCCGCCATCGCCATCGCTGGCAAAGGCGAACGGGAAACCTGCGTCCTTCGCCCAGGAAATCAGGGCGGTGTCGGGATCGACGCTAATCCCGATGAGGGTCACTCCCTTCCCCCCATTGAAGATCGTGGCGTACTGATCACGGTACGCCTCCATTTGGATCGTTCAACCGCGTGTCCGGGCCTTGAAGAAGAAGGCGAGGACGACCGTGTTGCCCTTGTACGACGAGAGCTTGATCGCCTCGCGCATCGGGCCGTCCTTCGTGACGCCGCGCAGCGTGAAATCCGGGGCCACATCGCCAACCTTGGGCCCGGTCTCCGCTTGTTGCGCGCCGCCGACGGACGGGACCCCGATGGCGAGGGCGACGGCGGCCGCCATCGCACCGAGCCTGACCGAAGTGCTTCGCATGTCCTTGTCCTGGCAGGTGTGCGGGAAAGGTGCGCGGCGCGCGGTCCGGCGCGCAACTCGATGTACGCGGTCCGGCGCGCAACGCGGCGCGCGCGGCCGCGGTCGCTCGTTGTGGACAGTCGGGTGTCCCGCTCGCGGACACTGCCGGCGCTAAGTCGTTTCGCGGCAACGTCGCACGCCCGGCATGCGGCGTGCCCCCTCCATGGTCACCCATCACCCACGTACCGGGAGGGCCCCATGACCACCACTCGTCTTCACGCATCCGTCGCGCGTGCGCGTCCGTTGGCATCGGTCGCGACACTCGTCTCGCTCGCCGTCCTTGCCGCGTGCGGCAAGGACCAGGCGCCGGCGCTGGACCAGGCGCTGCGCAATGATCTCTCGCTCGCCTCGCAGGCGCAGCCGTACCAGCCGCAGATGTACGTCTCGCCCATGGAGCAGGGGCAGGCGTATGGTGCGCCGCCCGGGTACTACCCGCAGGGCGGCTATCCACCGCAGGGCTACTACCCCCCGGCGTACTACCCGCAGCCGTACTATCCGCCGCAGCCGCAACAGGTCGTCTATCGTCAGGCACCCGCACCGCGCGTCATTCGCCGCGCGCCGGCTCCTGCCCCCGCGCCGGCCAGCGAGCCGGTGTACAGCGGCGCCAGCGCCGGCGGCGTGTACGGCGGACAGGAGGAGGTCGTGACGAATACCAAGCGTGATGCGATCATCGGCGCCGCCGCGGGAGCAGCCATCGGCGTGGCCAGCACGCGCAACACGCTCAAGGGGGCCATCATCGGCGCCGCCGCCGGCGGACTCCTGGGCGCCGTGTACGGCAGCAAGATCGACGTGCAGCGCCGGCGCTGACCGCGGTTCCACCACCCGCAGCCGCCGCGCCGGCGCCGCTACGGGTTGGAGGATCTCCCGAGGTCCGGCACCGCCAGGCGCAACGCGCCCGCGTGACAACGCACCGTCACGCGGGCGCGCTGTGCCTGGTGCAGCTCGCCGTCGGCGTTGAAGGTCGGCGGCTCGGCGAACGTCAGCGTTATCTCCCGCACCAGCCGCGTGCTCACCTCGGGCGCCGCCAGGTGCGTTCCGCGCGAGGCGCCGGCAAAGACGACGGCACGCCGCCACGGTGACAGGTCGGCCACCCGAACCAGGTCCAGCGCGCCGTCGTCGACGCGGGCCCCCGGGGCGATGAGGAAGCCGCCGCCGAAGCGCGCCCCGTTGGCCACGACGATCATCAGGTGTCGCCCATCGGAACCTGCAGCTGGCGGCGCGCCTGCCTCGGCGGAGTCCGCCGGCACCACCTGCAGCGCCGCCTCGAAGCCGCCGTAGCCGAGCAGCTTGCGCGCGGCGGTGACGAGATAGACGGCGTGACCGCGCAGCCAGCGCACGGCCTTGGTCGCGCGCAGCACCTCGGCGTCGAAGCCGAACCCCGCGCAGTTCACGAAGTGCACGCCGTCCACCTCGCCCACGTCGATCGCCCGCTCCCCCGAACCCAGCGCGATGGCCAGCGCGGCGTCCAGGTCGTGCGCCGGCAGCCCGGTGGCAAAGGCCAGGTCGTTCCCTGTCCCGGCTGCCATCAACGCGAGCCGAGGAAGGCGCGCGGCGCCACTCGTCATGATCCCCCGCACGACGTTTCCCCACGTGCCGTCGCCCCCCAGCGCCAGGATCGTCCCCGCGCCGGCCGCCGCCGCCTCGCGCGCCAGGCGGGTCTCATCACCGGCCCGGCTCGTCAGTTGCAACGCGTGCGGATGGTCCGCCCCCAGCGTCGCCTCCAGCCGCTGGATCATGGCCGATGCGCGCCCCCGCCCGGCGGCAGGGTTGGCGATGATCACCAGCGCATAGGGGTCACGACGGGACTGGGTGGTCATGCCGCCGAATGAAACACGGCGCCACTCCCGGGGGAATGGCGCCGTGACGGCCAGGCGTGCGATGGCCTATCGCCCGCCGACCAGCTGCCGCAGCACGTAGGGGAGGATCCCGCCGTTGCGGTAGTACTGCAGCTCCTCGGGCGTGTCGATGCGCGAGCGCGCGGCGAATCGTTTCGTCGTGCCGTCGGCCGCCCGCGCCACCACGGTCAGCGTGGCACGCGGCGACATCCCCTCGGCCAGCCCCTCGATCTCGTACGTCTCGAAGCCGGTGAGCCCCAGCGACTGCCGCGTGGCGCCCTCGGTGAACTCCAGCGGGAGCACCCCCATGCCCACCAGGTTGGAGCGGTGGATGC
>CAZVDJ010000398.1:0-4751 GCA_964626245.1 uncultured Gemmatimonadaceae bacterium | reverse complement strand
ATCCGCCCCACCATCCACGGGACGCGCCGGCGCGCCGCTCGCCGCGCGCGCCGCTACTTCGTGATGCGCTCCGTCGCCAGTGTGATGCGGTGCGGGACCTGCTCGCCACGCAGGATCTTCACCGCGATGTCGATGGCCTCGCGCCCGCCGGTGGGATACACGAAGGTGGCGGCGAGCTTGCCGTCGGTCACCGCCTGCTTGCCGCCGTCCAGCCCGGGCAGGCCGTCGATCCCCACGAACTTCATCGTCCCCTCGCGCCCCTTGGCGCGCGCGGCGAGCCAGGCACCCACCGCCATGGGGTCGTTGTGCGCGTAGACCAGGTCGATGGTGTCGTGCGCCGAAAGCGCCGACTCCATCTGCGCCATCGCCTCCTCGCGCAGCCAGTTGGCGACGGGATCGTGCACGATGCGGATCTCGGGATGCGCGGCGATCGCCTCGCGAAAGCCGTCGCTGCGGTCGCGCGCAGGGGTGGAGCCGGGGAGCCCCTTGATCTCGACCACACGCCCCTTGCCGTCGAGCAACTCAGCGACGAATTCGCCCGCTGCCTTGCCGATCGCGCGGTTGTCGGCACCGATGAAGGTGGTGTACGTATCGCCCTCGATCTCCCGGTCGAGCAGGATGACCGGGATTCCCGCCTCGAAGGCACGCTTGACGACGGGGGTGAGCGGCTTGGCCTCGTTTGGGGAGATGATCAGCAGGTCCACCTTCTGTCGCAGGAAGCTCTCCACGTCGGCCACCTGTCGCGCGTTGTCCTGCTGCGCGTCCGCGTAGACGACCTTGAGCTCCGGGTGCTGCGCGGCCGCGGCCTCGATCTCGGCGTTCATTGCGACGCGCCAGGGCTCGCCCAGGTTCGCCTGCGAGAAGCCGACCAGCTTCTGGTTCCCCTGCTCGCGTCCGCAGCCAATGGCCGCCAGGAGCAACGGGAGCGCGAGCCAGCGCATCGCCCTAGTCGCGGCGCCGCTGGAGCCAGACCGCCAGGAGTATGATGGCCCCCTTGAGGATGAGCTGGAGGTTCGCGTCGACATTGTTCAGTCCCATGCTGTTGTTGATGATCCCGATGACCAGGATGCCGATGACCGTACCCCCCACGCTCCCCGTCCCGCCGCGCAGCGGCGTGCCGCCGATGACGACGGCGGCGATGGCGTCCAGTTCGTAGGCGACGCCGTCGTTGGGGTTACCCTGCTCCAACTGTGCGCAGTGCACCAGACCCGCCAACGCGGCCAGTGCGCCGGCGGCCACGTAGACGACGCCCTTGTGGAAGCCCACGCGTACGCCCGACAGCCGCGCCGCCGACTCGTTGTCCCCGATGGCGAAGACGTAGCGCCCCGAACGCGTGCGCTGCAGGTACACGGACATCGCCAGCACCGTGGCGCCGAAGATCAGGGCGGGAACGGGAAGGTAGGGAACGAGCGGCGCCGCCAGGGCGCGCACCGACTCAGGCGCCCCTCCATTGCCAAAGCCCAGTGGAATGGCGGTGCCGCCGCTGAGCAGCCGCGCGGCGCCGCGCGCTGCGCTCATCGTCGCAAGCGTGGCGATGAAGGCGGGCAGCCGCCACCGCGCGACGACCAGCGCGTTGAGCACCCCCCAGGCGGCGCCAGCTGCAACCACGACCAGCGCGGTCGCGCCCAGCCCCATCCCGCCCTGCATCAGGAGAAGCGCCGACAAGGTGGCGCCGAAGGCGAGGAGCGAGCCGACGGAGAGGTCGATTCCGCCGGCGATGACCACCGCCGTCATCCCGACCGCCAGGATCCCCTTCTCGGAGACCTGTCGCAGGATGTCGGTGAGGTTGCCGAGGTCGAGGAAGATGAGCGAGCCACCGCGCCTGGGCGACGTGACGATGGCGAGGAGAAGGACGACCATCAGCCCGACGGCGGCGGGAAAGCGTGCCGTCCAGTGGGAGACGCGTCGCGCGACCGAAGGAGCGGAGTGTGGTGAAGGTGGCGCGGGCGGCACCGGGGTAGTGGACGATGTCGCGGCGTTGAGCCGCCGCGCCGTCGTGGCGGCATCCTCGTTAGGTATCGCCGGACGTGCATTCGCCCCGGCCGCCGCCGCGATCACCGCTTCCTCGGTGGCCGCCGCCTGGTCGAACTCGGCGACAAGCCGCCCCTGGCGCATCACCAGGATGCGGTGGCACTGCGTGAGCACCTCGGTCAGGTCGCTCGACGCCAACAGGATGCCGAACCCCTGCGCCGCCAGCTCGTGCAGCTCGCGGTAGATCTCGGCGCGCGCGGCCAGGTCAACCCCTCGCGTCGGCTCGTCGAGCAGGAGGACCGTTGGCGAGGCAAAGAGGGAGCGGGCGAGCAGGGCCTTCTGCTGGTTCCCTCCGCTCAGCGCGGCGATGGGGAGGTCCGGGCGCGCGGTGCGCACCCCGGTCCTGGCCATCAGGGACTGTGCCGCCCGCCGCTCGGCGGCCCCGCGCACGAAGCCGCGACGGCTGGCGCGATGCAGCGACGGTGTGGTGATGTTGTGGTCGACTCCCAAGTGCGGGAAGATCCCATCCTGCTTGCGCTCCTCCGGAAGGAGGACGATCCCGGCCTCCCGCGCGGCGGCGGGCGAGCGTGGGTGAAAGCGCTCGCCGTCGAGGGTGATCGACCCCGTGACCTCTCCCGGATGCGCCCCAACCAGCGAGAGCAGCAAGTCGCTGCGGCCGGCCCCCACCAACCCGGCCAGCCCCACGATCTCCCCGGCGCGTACCACGACCGAGACGTCCTGCAGCCGGTGCTCGCCGTGTCGTCCAGGATCGGCGACGGAGAGTGACCGCACACGCAGTACCTCGCGCGCCCCCTGCGGCACGGGCGCCATGCGCGACGGTGGGAGCTCGCGTCCTACCATCAGGCGCACGAGCTCCGCGCTGGTGAGCCCCTGCGCCGGGCGCGTGACGATGCGTTGGCCATCGCGCATCACCGTCACGCGGTGCGCGAGGGCAATCACATGATCGAGCCTGTGCGAGACGTACACGACGCCGGTGCCGCGCGAGGTGAGGTCGCGGATGAGGCGCTCCAGCCGCGCCTCCTCATCGGCGCCGAGCGCGGCGGTGGGTTCGTCCATGATCAGGCAGCGCGCCTCGAGCGAGAGGGCGCGGGCGATGGCGACGAGCTGGCGGTCTCCCGGCGACAGCGACGAGAGCGGGGCGCGCGGCGCGATGTGTCCCGCCCCGACGCGCGCCAGCCAGTCGCGGGCGCGTCGGGCGAGCTCAGGGCGATCCACCATTCCGATTGACATGTGCGGCTCGTGCCCCAGCAGGATGTTCTCGGCCACCGAGAGCGACGTCACCAGTTGCAGCTCCTGCGGGATCATCGCCACGCCGGCGGCGAGCCCATCGCGCGGGGAGGTGAAGTGGCACGCGCGCCCGCCGACCGTGAGTTCGCCCTCGTCGCCCTGCAGTTCGCCGCAGAGGAGCTTGCCAAGCGTAGACTTGCCGGCGCCGTTCTCCCCAACGATCGCGTGCACCTCGCCGGGGAGGAGGTCGAAGTCGACGGCGTCCACGGCCCGCACACCGGGAAAGGCGATCCCGATCCCTCGCGCCTGCAGGAGTGGCTGGGGCGTGTCGTTCACCGCGCGCTGGGCGGCTGGTGCGCGTCGAGCGACTCATCGAGCGAGCCGCAGAGGTGCACCTCGATCCCCATCGCCCGCGCCATCGCCGCCTTGCGGGCCAGGCCGCGCAGCGCGGAGGGGGGATCGGGGGCGTAGACCACCTGGATGTGGTTGGCCTGGTGGCGCGCCATGAGCTGGTCGCGGGTGACGCCGTAGAGCACCGCGTGCATGATGGGCCACTGCGAGGTGGTGGCTTGCCACCGGCGGTTGGTCTCCTCATCCGACAGCCGCACGACGCCGCCACGCCCGATGTCCAGGTGCAAGCGGTCGTCCTTGACGTAGAGTCGGCTCCAGACGATCTCGCCGGGCTTGCTGACGCCCTTGAGCGTGGAGCCGCCGCGCGGGAAGTACATGGCCGGTTGCCGTTCGCCGGTGGCGCCCGCGTAGCCGCCGATGAAGTGCGACGCTGGCGCGGCGCCGGAGATCTCGAAGACCCAGACAAACTCGCTCACGCCGCGATCGTTCACGGGTGCCCCCCAGCGCACGTCGTGCAGCGTGTTGGACGGGTCGAGCCCCAGCTCGCGCCAGGCGATGTCGGTGATGAGCGCGTCGACGCCCGCGCATTCGTCCACTTCATTGAAGTGCGGAACGGCGCGACCGTCGAAGAGGGGGGCGCCGTCTGCTCCGAGTACCGGCGGGCGGTCGGGGTTGTTGAGGAGCCCCTCGGTGAGGTCGGAGGCGACGCAGGTGTCCTTGAGCCCCTGCTGGTACTGGATGCCGATGGCGGCGCATCCGAAGTCGTGCGCCAGGCGCACCGCAGCCTCGTACATCTGCAGCCCTTCCAGCACCTGGCGCTCGGTGAGTTCGGTTGCCTCGTCGCTTCCGATCGCGAAGTGCATCCCGCGGTCGGTGAGCCACTGGAGGTGCCGGCGGGCGCTGGCCAGCGGGACCTGCTGCATGGCGGCGAAGAGCGCGCTCTGGCTCAGGCGCTCCTTGAACAGGCCGCAGGCGTGCAGCAGGTGGTCGGGGATGATGGCGTTGAACATCCCCATGCACCCTTCATCGAAGACGCCCAGGATCGCCTGCCGGTCGCGAAGCGCGGCCCCGCTCGCCTCGCCAGCCGCAATATCCGATGCGACGGCGGCGGGGAGGGCGCCGTTGGTGAAGGGGCGAACGTGCGAGGTGTCGTGCTCGATGGTCCCCGTGGCGAGCCAGGC
>CAZVDJ010000397.1:0-4751 GCA_964626245.1 uncultured Gemmatimonadaceae bacterium | reverse complement strand
GGCCCGGGCAGCAGCGGTGGCACCGCCCACGCCGCCACCCCCGCCATTGCCGTCCTCTCCTTCGAGATGATCGGCCCGGCCGACGATGCCTACCTCTCGGCAGGCGTGACCGAGGAGATCACCACCGGGCTGGCGCAGGTGCAAGGAGTGCGCGTCCTGTCGCGCGCCACCGTGCGCGCCTATGCCGACTCGAACTTCACCCCCACCGACTTTGCCACCAAGGTGGGGGTGCGGGCGCTGGTGGAAGGGAGCGTGCAGCGCGCCGGCGGGCAGTTGCGCGTGACGGCGCGACTGGTCGATACGCGCGACGGCAGCGCCATCTGGTCCGATCGCTACGAACGCGCCGTGGCCGACGTCTTCCGCACGCAGCAGGAGATCAGCACCGCGGTCGCCGGGGCGCTGTCACGGCACCTGGGCCTGGCGGGGAGCGCCCCGCGGGCCGAGTACGTGGCCGACGCGGCCGCGTACGACTTGTACCTGCGGGGACGCTACGCGCTGCGCGAGCGCGGCGAGCAGGGGCTGCGCTCGGCGATGGCGCTCTTCAGCGAGGCGGCGCAGCGGGACCCGGCCTTTGCCCGGGCGCACGCCGGCATCGCCGAGGCGGCGACACTGCTGCCGATCTATAGTGCGGTCCCGCGCGCGTCGGTGGCCGACACCATTCGCGCCAGCGCGGCGCGTGCCATCGCCCTCGACTCGCTGCTCGCGTCGCCGCACGTGTCGCTGGGGCTGCTGGAGAAGGGACTTGGCCGGTGGTCCGAGGGGGAACGGGCCTTCGTCGCCGCGCTGGCGCTGGACCCGAACGACGCGCCGGCGCACCAGAACCTGGGCGAGCTGTATTTCACGCTTGGGCGCTTCGACGAGTCGCGCGACGCGCTGGCGCGCGCCGCCGCGCTGGAGCCCACCGAGGCCGCGATCGTCGCCGAGTTCGCCTACGCGCTGCTGCACTCCGGCGTGCGCGACAGCGCGGTGCGCACGGTGGGGCGTGCGGCAGCGGCGGCACCGCGCAACCCGTTCGTCGCCTACACGCAGGGGGTGATTGCCGAGTACGACGGCGACCTGCCGCGCGCGGCGCAGCACATGCGCGCGGCGGCGGAGGCCGCCCCCATCCCCTTCTTCCGCGGCGCGCTGGCGCGTGCGCTCGCCATGGCGGGAGACAGAAGCGGCGCCGCGACGGTGCGCGCCGAACTGGCCAGCCTTGGCGCGGCCCCCGGCGCCGCCTTCGGACGGGTGATCGCCGGCCTGCCTGCAGACACTCCCGACGTCCTGTTCGCTGGCCTCGCCGCCGCGGCGCAGGAGCGCGACCCCTTCCTCCTCCTCCTGCCGATGCGTGTCACCTGGTACGATCGCCTTCGCGCCGATGCGCGCTTCGGTGAACTCGCCCGGCGGCTCGGCCTTCCCGCGTCAGCCACGCAGGCGCTGGCGCCGCGCGCGGGGAGCGCGGGCGACTAGTAAGTGGTTGCAGCACGCGTGGCGGCACCCCGCCGGTGCGCGCCCTTCGCGGCCGCGGAGTGTCCGCTCAGCCGCCGGGGCGGCAGAGCGTCTCGAGTTGCCGCGTGACGACCGGCTCCAGTTGATCCAGGTAGGCCAGGTACTGTCGAACGGCGTCGGGCGACACCTCGGCGCCGGCCACGAGCTTTTCGCGCGCCAGCGGAAGGAGCGACCCCGCCAGCTGCGACAGCTCGCAGGTGCTGGAGGTGGCGGCGTCGGTGGCGGCGCTCTGTGAAATGGCCAGCGCCGAGGCGCCCAGCAGGAAGCGCGACTGCGGCGTGGGCCCCAGCGAGTCGGCGAGCGCGAGGAAGCGCATGGCCAGCTGCAGCCCGGCGCGCTCGCGCGAGGCGTTGGCCGCGCGATAGAGCGCATTGCCGCGCGCCAGGGCAAAGCGCGCCACGGTCGCCTTGTCCTCGCCGGCCGCCAGGGCGCGCTGCGTGGAGACGAAGGCCGAGTCGGCGAGCCCCATGTCGGCCTGCGTCTGTGCCAGCTGCAAGAACCCCTGCCCCAGGGTGGGGTCCAGGGCGACGGCCTGCTGCAGCGCCTGCGCGGCGTCGGCGACCTTGCCTTCGCGCCGCAGCTCCTGCGAGCGCAGCAGGCGCAGGTCGGCGGCGGTGGGAAAGCGCTCGACGCCGCGCGCCACCGCCACCTGCGCCTCGCCCTGCACCAGCTGCGCGTAGAAGGCGTAGAGGCGCGGGTCGCCCGGAAAGGTGAGCGTGGCCTGCGCGGCCAGCGCCAGCGCCTTGACCGCCACCCCCGCCGACTTCATCGCCGTCGCCAGCCGCAACACGAAGGTGGAGTCGTTGGCCGACGCGGCGTCCTTCGCCATCAGCAGCTCGCCGGTGGTCACCGCCACCGGCCAGTCGCGCAGCGTGAAGGCGAGCTGCCACCGCTGGCGTTGCGTGGGAATGTCGTCGGGCGCGAGCGCCACCAGCCGCTCCATCAGCGGGGTGGCGGCCGGGGCGCTGCCGCCGCGCAGCAGCGCCTCCACCACGCGGCGCGACAGGTCGAGGTTGGTGGTGTCGGTGGCCGCCAGGCGCAACCACATGGCCGCGGCGGCGGGACGATCCTCGAGCGCGTCCAGCGCCCGCGCCCCGCCGTCCAGCGCCCAGTAGTTCGCCGGGTCCGCCGCCAGTACGGCGCGCGCCTCGGCCACCACGACGCGCGCGTCGCCCCCCACCTGCAGCATCGCCGACATCAGGCAGAGGCGCGCGATGGACGACGGCGCCCCCTCCACGATCCCGGCGCGGGCCGCCTCCGCCGCCTGCGCGAACGCCCCCTCGCGTGCCAGGTTCTCGCAGCGACGGTGCGCCGTGAGCTGCCGCCTGGCGTCGCGAAGCCGCTGCGCGACGAGCGCCGCGGCCGAGTCGGCGCTCGGCGCCTCCACCGTCCCCAGCGGCTGCACGATCCGCTCGTCGCGCACCAGCGACAGTCGGCCGGTCACCCGCACGCCGCGCGACACCACCTCCACCCGCCCCGACACGATCTCATCGGCGCGCAGCGCCCGCGCCACCGCCGACAGCGAGCCGCCGACCAGCGGCCGGTTGGGGTCGATCCCGCTCCCCTCGAGGAGCGTGACCACGTCGCCGCTGCCGAGTGTTCCCACCTCCCGGCGATCGTAGGCGCGCTGGATGCGCCCGCGAAGGGTCGAGGCGACGACGCGCCCCGATCGACCGTCGGCCGCCTCGAAGGTGTTCACGAGGATGAGCTGGCGGGTGAACTCGCGCCCGCCCGGCGAGCGCCCCTGACCCCACGCGAGCGATGGGAGGAGGACGAACGCCGCGGCGCAGGCCACGCCCGCCACGACGCCCCTCGGCGTCGCCCCCACGGGCCACGCCGGCAGCCGCAAGACGCTGTGCTGCCGCACCATCACCCCTTGGCGAGCATCGCGGCGGGGATGCGCACCGCCATCACCCGCCCGCGCGCGCACTCGACCGGCCCGGCAAGGAGCTGCACGTCCACCAGCACCTTGCGATCGCGCACCTCGACAGGGATGGCGCGCAGGCGCAGCTCGACTCCCATCGGCGTCGGCCTGACGAAGTCCACCGTGAGCGACGCAGTCACGAAGCGCGGCGTCTCATCCACGCCGGGGCGCTCGCCCGCCGCCACCATCGAGGCGGCGGCCGCCGTCGCCATTGCGTGACAGTCCACGAGCGAGGCAATGAGCCCACCGTACACGTAGCCCGGCATCGACAGGTGATGCGGCGCCGGCATGAAATGCGCGACCGCCTCGCCATCGCGCCACTCGCTCTTCACGTGCAGCCCGTGCGCGTTCAGGCGCCCGCAGCCGTGGCAGTGCGAGTAGTCGTCGGGATAGCGGTCCTGGAGGAAGGCCATGGGGTGCAGGGCACGTGGTGGCGAAGGGCCCTGAATTATGACGCGCGGAGCGGCGGCGCGCCGCTGGGCGCATCCCCTACGACTGTCACGGCACGCAGGCCAACGCTTCGCTGGAGAAGAAGTTCTGCACCGCCCGCAGCTGGAGGTCGGTGGAGGCCAGGCGGCGGGCGCTCCGGAGGTAGTTGCAGGCACGCTGCCCCTCCCCCGCCTGCCCCATCGCGCTCACGAGGGCGAGGTAGGCCCAGGTGCTGTCCGACGCCGTCCCCAGCTCCCGCAGCACCCGCTGCAGCCGGGGAATCGCAGCCCGCGCCTCTTCTTCGCCCGAGTCCGCCGAGGCCAGGACGGCACGCAGGCTATCCAGTTCGCGGCGAGCCGCCGCCGACGTCGCCGAGGCGACAGGGGGTGCGCCGGGGGTGCCCCCGGCGCCGGCGACGGGCGCACCCTGACGGGCGGCCGGCACCGGATCCCCAACGCCAACCGGCGCGTCCTGGCGCGCAGCACCGGCCAACGCGCCTGTCTTGTTCGCCGCCGCCCCGCTGTTGGCAGGCGTGGCACCGGGCGCGGCGGGCGACGTCGTGGGCTGTTCCGCGCCACGCGACGCGGGATCGCCCGAGGCTCCCGCTGCCGCGCGCGCCGAGTCGGCGTTAGGCGCCGTCCCTCCCGCGATGGACGGCTCCGAGGCATCGGCCGTCGGCGCGGGCTCGTTCGCGCTGGAACCTCCCCGCCCCGACACGGCGTACCAGCCACCCGCCGCGACCGCGACGAGGACGAGCGCGGCCATTGCCAGCCGCCGCGCGCCGCCGCGTACGGGCGCTGCGGTGCCCGAGGTGCCCTGCTCCGGTTGGTTTGTCGCCAGGGGCAACGCAGGGAGCTGGGCTACGGCTGGCGTCGCGGGGCGGGCGGCCGTCCCGGCGGCTTCGAGCGTG
>CAZVDJ010000396.1:0-4752 GCA_964626245.1 uncultured Gemmatimonadaceae bacterium | reverse complement strand
TACTACAACGCCTCGCGCAAGCTGATCCTCAAGGGCGTCGACGGCGTCGTCTTCGTGGCCGACTCGCAAGTGGATCGCATGGAGGCGAACCAGGAGTCGATGCAGAACCTGTACGACAACATGGCCGAGTACGGTTACGACCTGACGCGCATGCCATTCGTCGTGCAGTACAACAAGCGTGACCTTCCGAACGCGGCGTCGTTGGGCGAGCTGCAGGCGGCGCTCAATCCCGGGTGGGAGGTGACCGATCCGTCGCGGCAGCGACTCACCCCCGATGCGTGGCACGCGGGGGAGTACCTCGTGGAGCAGCTGCCGACTGGCGAATGGGTGGAGCGCGCCCCTTATTTCGAGGCAGTCGCCGTGACCGGCGATGGAGTCTTCGATACCTTGAAGGCAGTCTCGAAGCTGGTCCTCAAGGCCCTGTCGTAGCGCGGGCGCGCGCCGGCGTGCCCGCCCCGCCTCACCGCGCCGTCCCCGTCGTGCTCAACCTCCCGAACGCGATCACCGCCGCCCGGATTGCCGCCACGCCGCTGATCGCCGCGCTCGTGATCAGCGCCGGGTGGCAGTTGCGGCTGACGGCTTGGGTCCTGTTCATCCTCGCCGCCGTCACCGACTACTTCGACGGCAAGCTGGCGCGGGACCGCAACCTGGTCACCAACCTCGGCAAGCTGCTCGACCCGCTCGCCGACAAGATGCTCCTCCTGGCCACGCTCGTCCCGATGTACGTGCTCATGCGCGATGCGGCCTTCTTTGCGTCGCTGCCGCAGGGAAGCGCGTGGGCGGCCGGCGCCACCGTGGGGCCGGTCCTGGTGGGGGGCGCCGGCGAACGGCTGGCGTATCCCTTCGTCACCCCACTCGGCCTGGTGGGGCTCCCGTTCTGGGTCATCGCCGTCGTGCTCGGTCGCGAGCTGTTCATGACCGTCTTTCGGCAGGTGGCGGCGCAGCGCGGCGTGATCATCTCGGCCATCGGCCCCGCCAAGTGGAAGACGACCTTCCAGTGGATCTGGGTGGGGGCCGCCTTCTTCTGGTTCTTCGCGTCGTCGGCGGCGGCCGAGCATCGCTGGACCAATGGCGCCTGGAACGCCTTCGCCATGTTCAACGGGATCGTCGGCGTGCTGTCGATGATCGGGGCGGTGGCGCTCACGCTGTACTCGCTCTGGCTCTACCTGCAGCGCTACGGTGCGGTCCTCGTCCGTCCCAACGGGGCGCGCGGCGCTGCCGGCTCGCCGTGAACATCGAGCTGCTCACCATCGGCGACGAGCTCCTCCTCGGACTCACCATCGACACCAACGCCGCCTGGCTGGCGCGGCACCTGGCGGCCGACGGCGTGAGCATCGTGCAGCGGGCCACCGTGGGAGACGACGCCGAGCGCATTGCCTCGGCGGTGCGGGAGGCGCTGGACCGCACCGGCGCCGTGATCACCACCGGGGGGCTTGGCCCCACCGCCGACGACATGACCAAACCGGCGATTGCTGCCCTGTTCGGGCGCCGTCTCGTCTTCGACGAGGAGCGCTGGGAACAGTTGCGGCAGCTCTGGCGCGAGCGGGGGCGCCCCGGGGAACTCCCGGAATCCAACCGGCAGCAGGTGATGATCCCCGACGGGGCGCGCGTGCTGACCAACCGGCACGGAACGGCCCCCGCCATCTTCCTGGAGGATGAGCGTGGGCGCTGGGTGGCGATGCTCCCCGGCGTGCCGCGCGAGATGCGCGGCATCTTTGCCGAGGAGTTGCAGCCGCTCGTGCGCGAGCGCGCCGGCGGGGGCTCGGCGGTCGTGCGCACGCGCACCATCCGCACCACGGGAATCGCGGAGTCGCAGCTCCCGCCGGTCCTTGGCGATGCGGCGCGCGGCGTGGACGGCATGTCGCTCGCCTACCTCCCCGGGCAGGAAGGGATCGACTTGCGGCTGACGATACGCGACGTTCCGGGCGACGAGGCCGATGCCCGGCTGGAGGCGGGGGCGGCGCTCCTGGCGGAGCGCGTGGGGCGTCATGTCTACGGGGAAGGCGACACCGACCTGGCCGCTGTCGTCCTCGACGCCTGCCGGGCGCGCGGATGGCACATGGCGGTCGCCGAGAGCTGCACCGGGGGGCTCCTTGGCGGACGGCTGAGCGCGATCCCGGGAGCGTCCGACGTCTTCCTGGGCGGGGTGATCGCCTACGACAATGCGGTCAAGCGCGAGCAACTCGGCGTCTCGCCGGCGACGCTGGATTCGGTTGGAGCGGTGAGCGAGGCGGTGGCGCGCGAGATGGCGACGGGGGTCCGGGCGCGATTCGGCAGTCAGGTGGGGATCGGCATCACCGGGATCGCGGGGCCCGGCGGCGGGAGCGCGGAGAAGCCGGTAGGGCTGGTCTGGATCGCGGTGGACATCGAGGGGACCGTTCGCACGTTCGGCGGCCGGCTGGTAGGTGATCGCGCGGAGGTCCGCTACCGCGCCACGCAGGCCGCGCTGGATATCGTGCGCCGCATGCTTGCCGCGTAGCTCGCGGCGACGTTCTCCGCGACGTTCTCCGCGTGGTTCTCCGCGTCGTTCTCCGCGTTGCGCACCACCGCGCGCCGCGGGCGTTGCCCCTCGTCTGGACGCTGTCGAGATTTCTGGCAGTGTTTCCGCCGCCACAGCCCCGCGGGGTGGTGCGGGCGGGTCCAGCCTTCGAAACCCGTGGCCGAAATGGCCAGTAGGCGAGAGTCATGACCGATGAACTGCAGGGCCCCAACGACGGGGCGACGAGTCCCAGTGCGACGTCTGCCACTGCCGGCGCTGCGTCGGAGTCGGTGGGACAGAACGCCTCGGGCGACACCGCCACGCTCACCTCGATCGGTGACTGGCAGCGCCAGGTGGAAGAGCAGCGCGACAAGTACCTCCGGCTGGCGGCCGAGTACGACAACTTCCGCAAGCGCAGCGCGCGCGAACGCCAGGAGGCGGGGTGGCGCGCGCAGGGTGACCTCGTGCAGGGGCTCATCGACATCCTGGACGACCTGATCCGCTTTTCTCAGGTGGATCCGGCGACCACCGACGCCCGCACCGTGGTGGACGGCGTGGCGTTGGTTGAGAAGAAGCTCTTCAAGTCGCTGGCCGGGCACGGGCTGGAGGTCGTGAATCCGGTGGACCACCCCTTCGATCCGTCGGTGCACGAGGCGATCACCACGACGCCCGCCAGTTCGGCCGAGGAGGAGAACCTGGTGGCGCAGGTCTACCAGCCGGGGTACCTCTTTCGCGGCCAGCTGTTGCGCCCGGCGCGCGTGGTCGTGAAGCAGTGGAACGGGTGAGGCGCCGTTAGGCATCCATGGCGGCCACCAAGGACTACTACGCGGTACTCGGGGTCTCGTCCACGGCCACGGCCGACGAGATCAAGAAGCAGTACCGTCGCCTGGCCAAGAAGTACCACCCGGACGCCAACCCCAACGATCCAAAGGCGGCGGACCGCTTCAAGGAAATCTCCGAGGCGTACCAGGTGGTGGGCGACGCCGAGAAGCGGAAGCAGTACGACGAGATGCGCCGGCTCGGGGCGTTCACGGGCGGCTTCACCGGCGGGACCCGGCAGCGCCCGGGGGGGACCACCGGCGGGCGTCCGGGGGCGGCGGGGGCGCCGGGCGCCGGCACCACGGGCGACTTCCGCTTCCAGGATTTTGACGTCGGCGGATTGGGCGGGCTGGGTGACCTCTTCGGCAGCATCTTCGGTGGGCAGTCGCAGCCCGGGGGAGCGCGTGGGCGGCAGCGCGCCGCCGAGCAGGGGCAGACGGTCGAGACGACGCTCGAGGTCCCGTTCCGCACCGCCGCCAGCGGCGGGAAGATCCCCATCGAGCTGGAGGTGAACGAGGAATGCGGCACCTGCTCCGGCAGCGGTGCCGCGCCAGGTGCAACGGTGAAGACCTGTCCCGAGTGCTCCGGCCGCGGAACGATCTCGTTCGGGCAGGGGGGCTTCGCGGTGAACCGTCCGTGCCCCATGTGCATGGGACGCGGGCAGGTGCCCAGCGAGCGCTGCCAGACCTGCAGCGGCTCGGGCGAGGTGCGCAACCGCAAGAAGGTCCTGATCACGGTGCCGGCGGGGGCGGATACCGGGACGCGAATCCGCCTCAAGGGGCAGGGCGGGCGAGGGACGAACGGCGGCCCGCCGGGCGACCTCGTCATCACACTGCAAGTGCAACCCGATCGCTTCTACGCGCGCGAGGGACTCGACCTCCTGGCCACCGTGCCGCTCAACATCGCACAGGCCACGTTGGGGACGAAGATCTCGGTGCGCACGCTCGATGGGCGCAAGGTGTCCATCCGCATCCCTGCCGGCACGCCGAGCGGGAAGCGCTTCCGCATTCGCGGCCAGGGGATCGAGAAGGAGGGGCAGACCGGCGACCTGATCGTGGAGACGAGCATCGTGGTGCCGGAAAAGCTCACCGAGGAGCAGGAGCGTCTCTTCCGGGAGTTTGCGGAAGCGGGCGGGATGAAGTTCTAGGCGGGGGACGGGAGACGGGGGAGTGGAGACGGGAGGGGGGTCGGTGACGATTCGGTCACCGGCCGCGCGGCCGGGGGCGCGGTGGCGGCGGGGGTGATTAGGATCGGGTGATGATCGGTCATCGCATTTCGAGTGTCGTTGCGCTGCTCTGCCTCGTCGGCGCGTGCGGGAGGGCTCGCGTGTCGACGCCGGGGGCGGCGGTGAGCGTTGCGGCGGTTGGCAATGCCTCTGCCGGCGCGTCGGCTCGGCCCCTCATCATCGCGCACCGTGGCGCGAGCGGGCACCGGCCCGAGCACACGCTGGCGGC
>CAZVDJ010000395.1:0-4761 GCA_964626245.1 uncultured Gemmatimonadaceae bacterium | reverse complement strand
ATCCGGGGGCGCGCATGCTGGCGCAGAGCGACGCGCTGTCGCTGCGCATCCGCGGCGCCCTGGCCGCGCGTGGTGATGCGGCGTCCGCGGCCCAGCTGCGCACTGCCGCCGCCGACTCGGCCCTTCGCTGCGACCGTGAGGAGCAATCGGTGCGCGCCGAGGCGCTCAACGCCCTCGTGCAAGCCGACCCCAACGGTGCCATGCCGGTGCTGCAGAAGACGCTGGCCCGCAAGGACGAGTGTTCCGCGACCCTTCGCCGATCGGCCGTCTTCCTGGTCGGGAGCCGGTCGGCGCAGCCGGGCGCCGTCGCCCTGTTGTCGCAGGTGGCCAGGACCGATCCGTCGGTCGAGGTGCGTGCCAGCGCGCTGGAATGGCTCGCCCGCGCCCCCGGCGACGACGCGCTGACCACGCTGGAGGAAGTGGCGCGCGACGGCAGTGACGAGCAGGTGCAACGCGCGGCGGTCCGGGCCCTGGTGAAGCACTCCAGCGTGCGGGCCCGACAGGCGGTGCGCGCCCTGGTGGAGCGCGACGCCACACCCGAGCGGTTGCGGCTGGAGGCCCTCGGTGCCTTCTCCAAGGACCGCAGCACCAGCGACGACATTGCCTGGATGCGCACGCTGTACGGGCGCACCGACAACACGCGCATCCGGTCGCGCATCGTCAGCACGCTGTCCAGCATCGGCGGCCCCGACGTGGAGGCCTGGCTGCTGACGATGGCGCGCAATTCCGAGGAGAGCTCGGAGAGTCGTCGCTACGCCATTCGCCGCGTGGGGAAGACGCTCCCCATCGTGGAGCTGGGCAAGCTGTATGACAGCTCGGCGGAGCGCCCGATCCGCGAGGTGCTGATCGAGACCCTGGGGCAGCGCCCCGAGGGTGAGGCCACCGACAAGCTGCTGGACATCGTGAAGACCGGAACCGACCCGCACCTGCGCAGCCGCGCGATCTCGGCGCTGAGCAGCAAGAAGGACCCGCGCACGCTGCGCCTTCTCATGGAGATCATCGACAAATGATGCGACGCCTCCTGCTGGGCGCGTGCACGCGCGGATGGCCGGCGCTGGTCATCCTGACCGGCGACCTGCCGCCGGTTCCGCTCACGGCGCTCTCCTCGGCTGCCGTCTCCGTGGCCCAACCCGGTGGACTGGAGCGCCGCGTGCGCGGCGCCCAGGGAAGCGCGGTGCAGTTTCACCTGGCGGCACGCCCGGGAACGTGCGGTGACGGGCGCAACTACATGCGGGTGGGCGAGGACTCGTGGTACGGCACGATGAACGACGCCACCCGTGCCTCACCCTGCGAGGCGGGGCCCTTGCGCGTCCTCGTCGTGAAGGACGGCGACGAGATCCTGAAGCTCCAGAGCTTCGTGGGGCCGGTGGCAACGGCACCGGATACCGCCGACCTGGGGCGCGTTGCGGCTGGCGAGGCGGTGGCCTTCCTGGGCGCATTGGCCGAGCGGAGCGCGGGGCGCGTGCCGCGCGATGCCATCTGGGCGCTGGGAATCGCCGACTCGGCCGACGCCTCGGGGATCCTGGTGCGACTCGTCCGCGATGCCCAGCGGCCGCGCGAGACGCGCCGCTCGGCGCTGAGTGCCCTCGTGCGCCGCCATGACGCTGCCGATGCGCTCCCGGCCCGCGAACTGGTGTCGCTCCTCGCCGGCGTGGCGCGCGATGCGCAGGAGCACAACAGCTTCCGCCAGTCGGCGCTGGGGACGCTGTCGCGGCTGGATCGTGGCGAGGGGATTCCCACGCTCATCCAGATGAGCAGCACGAGCGATGATCCGTGGCTCGCAAAGGAAGCGGTGGACGTGCTGGGGCGATCGGGCGACCCGCGCGCCCTGCGCGTGGTGCGCGAGGTGGCCTCCCGCGCCGATGCCCCTGCCGAGGCACGCATTTCCGCGATGAACGGCCTGGCGCGTGAGTACGCCACCACGGCCGACGTGGAGGCGCTCACGCGCACCTATCCCACCCTCACGACCGACCGGCTGCGTGATGCCGCACTCGGCGCGTTGGCGCAGGTAGGCGGCGCGACCGCGCGACGCTTCCTGTTGGGCATCGTGGAAGACGAGGCGCAGCCTGCCCGCCAGCGTCGCCGAGCCGCGTCGCTGCTGGATCGCGCCGGCGTCGCGGTGCGTGACGTCATTGGCGTGTACGACAAGGTCTCGGATGGCGAGGTGCGCGTGCAGCTGATCGAGGCGATGGCGCAGGCCGGAACCCGTGACGCCACGCGCAAGCTGGTGGCCATCGCCCAGGGCGACACGCAGCTCGCCGCGCGGCGCCGCGCCATCTCGCTCCTGGGGCGCAGCGACGATCCCGCGGTGCGCGAGGCGCTCAAGGGGATCGTGGGGAGCTGAGGGGCAGAAGACGAGAAGACGAGAAGACGAGAAGACGAGAGCGCGGCGGGAGCCGGGGCGCGTGGCGGGCGATGGGTCCCGCGCCCATCTTCCAGCCATGCCAGATGTAGCTGTGCCTCCTTCGCCGATCGTCTCCACCGCGTGGCTCGCGGAACAGCTTGGACGCGCGGACCTGCGCGTCATCGATGCCAGCAGCTACCTGCCCACCGCCGGGCGGGACGCGCGCGCGGAGTATTCAGCGCGGCACATTCCCGGGGCGGTCTTTGCCGACATCGACTGGCTGAGTGACGAGTCCTCCGCGTTGCCGCACACCCTGCCGTCTGCCGCGCAGTTCGCCGAGCGGGCAGGGGCCCTGGGGATCGGCAGCGCGGACATGGTGGTCGTGTACGACGCGTCGGGGCAGAACTTCAGCGCGCCGCGCCTCTGGTTCATGCTGCGCGCCTTTGGCCATGCGCGCGCGGCCGTGCTGGATGGGGGACTGGTGAAGTGGGTCGCCGAGGGGCGGCCGGTCACCGCTGACGTCCCGCGCGTGCAGCCGGCGCACTTTTCCGCCGTGCTCGACGCGTCGCGGGTGCGCGACCTGACGCAGGTGCGCGAGAACCTCACGACGGGACGCGAGCAGGTGGTGGATGCACGGTCGGCCGGGCGCTTTGCGGCGCAGGAACCCGAGCCCAGGGCCGGCGTGCGGGGCGGGCACATTCCCGGCAGCCGCAACCTGCACTACGCCCGCCTGGTGCGCGCGGACGGAACGCTGCGGCCGGCCGATGAACTGCGCGCGCTGGTGGAGGAGGCGGGGCTCGACCTCTCGAAGCCGGTCGTCTGCAGCTGCGGCTCGGGGCTGACCGCCTGCGCCATCGTCCTGGCGCTGGAGGTGCTTGGGGCGCCGCCCGCCGCCGTCTACGACGGGAGCTGGACCGAATGGGGAGGGCGAACGGACACGCCGGTCGAGACCGGGGAACCACGACCGCGATGACGTCGTCAGCCGCAACTCCCGGTTCACCTCCCGACCTGCCATCGGACCCGCCCTCCGACCCGAATGCCACCCTCCTTTCCGACCCGCCAACCGGCGTTGCCGCGCCTGCGACGGGAGGGGGCTCCCGGCCGTTGTCGCAGCGCCTGCGGGAGGAGACCACCGAGCTGCACCGCCAGGCCGAACGTGCGGGGATCATGTTCGAGCTGCTGCGCGGCAGGTTGGAGCGGCCGGCGTACGTGGCGCTGCTGCGCGACCTGCTGGAAGTGTACGTCGCGCTCGAGGAGCGCCTGGAGGAGATGGCCGGCGCTGGCGCGGTGCAGGGCATCCACGACCGCGCCCTGTACCGCGTTGGCGCGCTGCGCGCGGACCTGGCGTCGTTGCACGGGGTGCGGTGGGAGGCGGAGGTGTCGCCGGGTGACGCTGCGGGCGACTACGCGGCACGCGTGCGAGGGGCGGCGCCATTGCAGCTCGCGATGCATGCGTGGGTGCGGTACCTGGGCGACCTGTCCGGCGGCCAGGCGCTTGGCGCCGTCATCGCGCGCGTCCTTGCCCTGCCGGGAGGTGCCGGGGGAGACGGCGTGGCTTTCTATCGCTTTCCCGACATTGGCGACGTCGCCAGCTACAAGCTGCGCTTTCGCGCCGCGCTCGATGCGATACCGCTGGCCGCTGGCGATGCCGACCGCGCCGTGCGCGAGGCGCAGGAGGCCTTTCGCCTGAACGTCAGGGTTTTTGAGGACGTTGCGAGGCGAACAGCACCATCTGTCGCGCCACCTCAGCCGCCCGGCGCGTAAGCGCCTCGATGCTGCGCAGGGTGGCGGGCTGGATCGCCTCCGCCACTGGCCCGCTCAGGCTCATCACGGCGGCGCGCGCGTTGGCGAGCACACCTTCCATCATCTCATCCAGCTCGGCGACGCCGCTGAGTTGCGTCAGCTGGTCGCCGGCGTCCTCGCCCCGCAGCACGTGGCTCAGGCGCGTGCGCGCCGCCTCCGCGGCCAGGCGCGCCGTGAGGTCGGTGAAGATGATGATCGTCCCCAGGATGCCGCCGTCAGCCGAGGGGACCGCATCCACGCGCACCGCGAGCGAGAGCACTTCCCCCTCGGCGCGAAGTGACAGGTCGCCGATCCAGGGATGCGGGACCCGCCGCACGCGCCGCACCGCGTCGATGAGGGCACCGGGATTGAGGAAGTGGCGCGCCAGCGCCTCCAGCCCGTCCACGGCGTGATGATCCACGCCCAGGAGGCGCCGCAGCGGCTGGTTGAGGATGAGCACCTGGTCGCGTTCGTCCAGGATCACCATCGGCTCGCCCGAGCGCTCGGCCATGCGGCTGACGGATGCGAGCTGGCGTGCGACGATGAGGACGCGAATCCCTTGCACCTGCTGGATCGTGTCGAAGATCGAGACCTGCAGCAGCTGCGCGATGGCCAGCTCCTGCTCGGTCCACTGG
>CAZVDJ010000394.1:0-4777 GCA_964626245.1 uncultured Gemmatimonadaceae bacterium | reverse complement strand
CGCCTCGCTCATCGCGAGCTCCAGCACCTTCTTCGCTCGCGACGTGTAGGGAAGGTCCGGGCCGGTGGTCTGTGCCGCCTTCCCCTTCTTCACCGTCTCCTCGATCTTCTGCTGGATCTCGTCGAGGTCGACGTTGAGGTTCTGGAGCACGGCGGCCGCGACGCCCTCGCCCTCGCGAATGAGCCCGAGCAGGATGTGCTCCGTGCCCACGTATTCGTGGTGCAGCCGCTGGGCCTCCTCCCGCGCCATCTGGAGGACCTTTCGCACACGCTCGGTGAAGTTGTAGCCGTTCATGAGTCCCTCAGCTCGGTCTCGCGTGGCCGGTCAGGCCACCGGATCCGCGTCGGCTTCGAGCGCCTGTCGCACGTAGCGCGCTCGCGCCACGTCGGCTTCGCTCTCGGTCAGTGCGCGCCCTTCGGCATACGCCAAGTGCGCGCTCTGGCAGAAGATCAGGAGCTTGTTGAGCGTGTATACACTGAGCCCGGTGATCAGGTTCAGTCCCACCGCCAGCCGCACGTTGCTCAGGTGGCTCATCGCCTCCTCGAACGTCAGGCTTCGTGCAAAACGCAGCGTCCCGTACGAACGCCACAGCTTGTCCTCAATAATATGCGTCGCGTCCCGCCACAGCACGCGACGCGCCTCCCGCTCACGCTGGATGACGTGCCGTACCACCCGCGTCAGGTGCTCCGCCAGCTCCTCCTCAGACTTCCCCAGCGTATTCTGGTTGGATATCTGCACGAAGTTGCCGATCACGTCGCTCCCCTCCCCGTACAGCCCGCGGTAGGTCAGCCCCATGGTCTGGAGGCTGGCCAGCACCTTTTCCAGCTCCCGCGTCAGCCGCAGCCCCGGCAAGAGAAGCAGCACCGAGGCGCGCAACCCGGTTCCCGTATTCGTCGGGCACGCGGTCAGGAAGCCGAAGTCGTCGTGCCAGGCGTACGGCAGCCGCGCGCCCAGTTCCCGGTCCAGCCGGTCGACGGCCGCCAGCGTGGGTCCCACCTGCAGCCCGCCGCGCAACGCCTGCAACCGCAGGTGATCCTCCTCGTTCACCATCACCCCCACCCCCTCACCCAGGACGACCGCCGCGCCGCCGCGCAGCGGTTGCGCCTGCTCCAGCCCCGCCAGCTCCTTGCTCACCAGGTGGCGCTCGTGCAGAAGCTGCCGGTCATTAGGCGCCAGCTCGTCCACGCGCAGCACCACGCCCCCCTTCAGGCTGGGGATCTGCGGCACCGCATCGCGCACCTGCTGCAGCACGCGCAACCGCTCCCCCTCGCGCGAGCGCCCCGTGAAGGCGTACCCCTCCACGTTGCGCGCCAGGCGAATCCGGGTGGAGAGCACGACGTCGGCGTCGTCGCCCGACCCGTCGAGCCATGCCATCCCGCCGTCGGGAAGGAGCGTCAGGTCCAGCATCACTCGACGTCCCGGATCTGGTCGCGCAACGTCGCCGCCACCTCGAACTCCTCGTTCGCGATGGCGCGGCGCAACCGGTCGCGCAGTTCGCCGATCGTCGTCGCCCGCTCCAGCACGTCGGCCGCCGGCGGCACGTAGCGCCGCCCCACGTGCTTGGCGCTCCCCTGCACCCGCCGCAACAGGTCCCGCAGGTTCCCCTCGAAGGTTGCGTAGCAACGCGAACAGCCCAGCCGTCCCGTCGTGCGAAAGTCCCGCAGCGTCATGCCGCAGTAGCTGCATCGCGTCGTCTCGGCCGGTGCGTTCGCCAGTTGCTGCTGCGCTGCCTGCAAGAACTCCCCCAGCACGTTCTTCGGTGGCGTGGTCACGGTGGTTTCGATCCCGCGCTCCGCGGCGCACGTCGGACACAGGTGGCGAAGCGCCACGTCCCCCTCCTGCATCTGGGTGACATGGACACTGGCTTCCCGTTCGCGGCATACCTCGCACAGCATCAGGCAACCACTCCTCTGACATCAGTTTCGGCCAGCACCCCGTCCTCCAACAGGAGCACGCGATCCGCGCGTCCGGCCAGGGAGCGGTTGTGCGTCACCACCACCATCCCAATCTCGAGGTCGCGCGCCAATTCCGCCAAGAGGTCGTGCAGTCGCTCCGCGTTCCCGTGATCCAGGTTGCCCGACGGCTCGTCCGCCAGCAGGAGCGCCGGATCCATGGCCAGCGACCGCGCGACCGCGGTCCGCTGCTGCTCTCCACCCGACAGCTCGGCCGGGCGATGGTGCATGCGTCCACTGAGCCCCACCTGCGACAGCAGCTCCTCGGCGCGGCTCCGCGCTGCCCGGAGATCGCGGCCGGCGATGCGCGCCGGCATCATCACGTTCTCCAGCGCGGTGAACTCGCGCAACAGGTGGTGGAACTGGAAGACGAAGCCCACCTTGCGGTTACGAATCGCCGCCAACTCCTCGTCCGTGCGCCCGTCCAGCGACTCGCCATCCACCACGACGCGCCCCTTCGTCGGACGGTCCAACGCGCCCAGGACGTGGAGCAGCGTGCTCTTGCCCGCGCCACTGGTCCCCACGACGGCGATCATTTCGCCGCGAGAGACCTGGAGCTGAACCCCGTTCAGGATGTGCAGGATACCGCCGTCCCCCCCGCGGTACGACTTCACGATCCCTTCGGCAGTCAGTACGGACATCCGGCGCGCGCGCTCCCAAGCGTGACGAGGTGATGCTGACCTGCGGACGATCCCTGCACAACTAGCCCGATCGGGCGACGAGCGGTTCCCGGCCAGTCCCGGCGTACGCCCCCCCCGGTCCCCGCGTCCTACTCGTGCCGGATCGCCTCGATGGGATAGAGGCGAGCCGCCTGCTGCGCCGGGTACAGCGTGGCAATCGCGGCCACCGCAACCGACGCCAGCACCGTCAGCACCACATCGGTCCACTCGGTCGATACGGGGAGGTGATCGATGAAGTAGATCGACGGATCCAGCCGAATGAGCTTGTACGTGCCAAGTGCCACCGAGACGGCGAGCCCGAGCATCAGTCCGAGCAAGGTCCCGGCGATCCCGATCACCAACCCCTGCGTCAGGAAGACCCTGCGAACCGATCGCGCGGTCATCCCCATCGCCTTGAGGATGCCGATCTCCCGCGTCTTGTCGGTCACCACCATGGTGAGGTTGCTCACGATGTTGAACGCGGCCACCAGGACGATGAGCAGGAGGATCACCCCCATCCCGAGTTTCTCGAGCTTGAGCGCCTGGAAGAGCGACGAGTTCTGTTCCTGCCAGTCGACGGTGCGATAGGGGAAGCCGAGCCGCTGCGCGAGCGCGGGCGCGATGCTCGGCGCCGACCAGCGATCGGTGGTCTTCACCTCGAGCCCGGTGACCGCCGAGTCGAGGCCCGCGATGTCCTGCGCTGCCGCGAGCGACATGTAGACGTACGCGTTGTCGTACTCGTACATCCCGGTCTCGAAGATCCCGGTCACTTCGAAGCGCATCGGGCGCGGGACAAAGCTCCCGGTGGCGCGATTCACCTGCGTCCCGGCGATGGTGGCAATCACGATCGTGTCGCCAGGATATGCGTTGAGTCTTGCCGCCAGGAGCTTGCCCAGGACGACGCCCCGCTGCTGCCCGTCGGAACTCGCGAAGCGGAAGTCCCCCTGCGTCGCGTGCTGCCGGATGCTCGTGACCTCGACCGTCTCCCGCCCCTGCGGTTCGATCCCGGCCACGTAGGCTCCCTCGATGTAGTCATGCCCCGTGCTCACCAATCCCTGCGTGAGCACGAACGGCGCGGCGGCCACCACCCCCGATTCCTGCCGCACCCGCGCCACCACGCTGCGCCAGTCGTTGATCTTGAGGTCCTCGCCGTAGCTCAGCACGCGAATGTCCGGCGAGCCAATCAGGATCTTCTCGCGAAGGTCGCGCTGCAGTCCGTTCATCACCCCCATCACCACGATGAGGGCGCTCACGCCGACGATCACGCCGCCGATCGCGATGACCGAGATGAACGAGAGGAGCTTCGATCCGCGGCGACTTCGCAGGTAGCGCCACGCGATGTCGAACTCGAGCGACTTCATGGCACCGGCCCCGCCCCGATCACTCGGGGCGCATGGTGGGAAAGAGGATCACGTCGCGGATGTTGGCCGACGACGAGAGGTACATGAACAATCGATCGATCCCGATCCCGACGCCACCCATCGGGGGCATGCCGTACTCCATCGCTCGCAGGTAGTCCTCGTCAACCCCCGTCGCCTCCTCGTCCCCCTCCGCCTTGAGGCGCGCCTGCGCCTCGAAGCGGCGCCGTTGGTCCAGCGGGTCGTTGAGCTCGCTGAAGGCGTTCGCCAGCTCCTTCCCCTTGGCAAAGAGCTCGAATCGCTCGGTCAGGCCGGGGACGCCGCGCTTGGGCTTGGCCAGGGGCGACAGCTCCTCCGGGTAGTCCACCACGAACGTGGGGGTATCGATCGTCGATTCCACCAGCGCCTGGAACATCTCGTCGAGCAGCTTGGGACGGCTCAGCGCCTCCACCTTGTGCACGCCGATCCGGTGCGCCATCTCGCGCAACGCCGGCAGCGCCGCCGTCATGCAATCGGCGCCCAGCGCCCGGTTGAGCGACGGCACCCACTCCACGCGCGGGAACGGCGGCGCGAAGCGCGGCACCTCCGCAAAGGCGGCGTCCGTCAGGAGCAAGCGTTCCTCGGCGGCCGCCGAGGCCGGGGCGAGCACGGCGCGCACCGCCTCTGATGCGCCGACCAGCAGCGCCTCCACGCGCCCCATCATCACGGTGTAGTCGGCGTACGCCTCGTAGAACTCGAGCATCGTGAACTCGGGGTTGTGCGTCCGGTCGATCCCCTCGTTCCGGAAGTCGTGCCCGATCTCGTAGAC
>CAZVDJ010000393.1:0-4777 GCA_964626245.1 uncultured Gemmatimonadaceae bacterium | reverse complement strand
AACGATGCGCTGCGTGCCCTGGTCGACTGGGTCGTGCAGCGGAGGCAGCCGTATCACGGCGTCGACGCGCGCACGATGATTCCCGGCCTAGGGGTGGCGCTGGAGGAGGTGGGGGCCCGCCAGCTGCTCGCCATACCGGCGCTGCATCACCAAGGGCAGGCCATCGCCGTGCTGGTCGCCGCCGACCGCCGCGTCCCGGGCGGCTTCGGTGCGCTCGACGTCCGCTTGCTTGAGACGATCGCACAGCAGGCGGTCACCGGCTTTGACCGCGCCATCCTGCTTGGGCAGCTGAGCGAATGGACGCGCGGGATGGAGGCGCTCCTGGCCTTCAGCGCTGCCGTGAACAAGCAGCGCGATCCGCCAACGCTGGTGCGCGAGATGGTGGAGCACACCGCGCGTTTCCTGCACGCGGACGGTGGACGCGCCGGGCTGGCCGAGCGGGATGAGCGATCGGGCGACGTGGTCATGCGCGCGACCGCACGGTGGCATGACGGCCGCTGGCACGACGAGCCGGCAGGTTGGCGGCGTCACGAGGGGCTACCCGGCTACGTGCTCGAGAACGAGTTCCCGTACCTCGCCGCGGACTACGGGAAGGACCGCCTGGCGGACGACTGGCTGCGAGCGGGGGTGCGTCATGCCATGTGCGTCCCTATCAAGGACAGCTCGCACGCCGTGCTTGGCTTCTTCGAGCTGCACCGAAGCGAGCAACGGCAGCCCTTCACCTGGCACGATGCCGCCTTTCTGGAGTCCTTGGCGAACACCACGGCGGTGGCCATCGAGAACGCGCGGTTGGTGGGAGCGTTGGCGGTGAAGAACGACGAGGTGCGCGCCCTCTCGGCAAACCATCTGATGCGCCTGGAGGGCGAGCGACAGCACATCGCCCGCGAGCTGCACGACGAGGCGGGACAGGCGCTGGTGGGAATCAAGCTGTCGCTGCAGGCCATGGCGATGGCCGTACCCGACTCGCTTCCCGCGATCAAGGAGCCGCTCGCGCAGCTGCGCGCACAGGTGAACGATGCCACGACGCGACTACGCAGCCTGGCGCGCCGCCTGCGCCCCCCCACACTGGACCAGCTCGGCCTGGACGCTGCCCTTCGACAGCTGGCGCAGGAAGCGGGTGAGCGCGCGGGCTTCGAGGTAGCGCTCGACCTCGAAGCGCTGCCGTCCCGACTGTCGCCGCACACGGAGACGGCGCTCTTCCGCATCACGCAGGAGGCGCTGACCAACGTGACCAACCACGCCGACGCCTCACGAGTGGAGATCTCGCTGGGGCTCGTCGATCGTTCGCTGCACCTGCGCATCGCCGACGACGGTCGTGGCTTCGAGCCCACGCAGGCCACGTCGGGGCTGGGGCTGCTCGGCGTACGGGAGCGTGCGGGGATGCTGGGTGGGGAGGCGACGGTGATCAGCGCGGTGGGACGCGGGACGGTGGTCGTGGTGGCGGTGCCGCCCGCGTGATGCGCCAGCACCGCATCCTGCTCGTGGACGACCACGCGCTCGTGAGGCGCGGTCTGGCGGCGCTGCTGCACGCCGACGGCCGCTTTCGCGTGGTGGCCGAGGCGGGGTCAGGTGAGGCGGCCATCGCCCACGCGTCGCACGAACGTCCCGACATCGTGCTGCTCGACATGTCGATGCCGCGCATGGACGGGCTGGAGACACTCAAGCGACTGCGCGCGCTCCCCAACCGGCCGCGCGTCCTGATCCTCTCGATGTACGACGAGGCGCACTTCGTGGCGCAGGCGCTGCAGGAGGGGGCCGACGGCTACCTGTTGAAAGACGCGATGGACGACGAACTGTTCCATGCGTTGGATGCGGTACTGCGCGGGCACCGTTACGTGGCGTCGGCGATCGACCGGACGCAGGTGCAGGCTGCCTCGAGCAACCCGTCACAGCTCACCACGCGCGAGCGCGAGGTGCTCCAACTCATCGCGACAGGTCACACGACGCAGCAGGTTGCGGAGCGGCTGGACATCTCGCCACACACCGCCACGCGCCACCGAGCCAACCTGATGCAGAAGCTGGGGGTCCACAACCAGGTGGAGTTGTTGCGCGTCGCCTCGCAGCGCGGGCTCATCCTCCTTCCTCGTGCGAGCGCGGGAGGAAACAGCGGCGGAAGCAGCAGCGGAAGCAGCACCGGAACAAGCAGCGAGGGGACGCACGGGAGCGCTACCTAGTTCTTGCTATTGCCGCTCCCGTCTGTGGCCCGCAACGTGGCGCCGTGTGATTGACTCACCCTTTACACGGGGAAGGAGACGCGTAATGGCAACCGTGTTGTGGCTGCAGGGCGGCGCATGTTCCGGCAACACCATGTCGTTCCTCAACGCCGAGGAGCCGAGTGCCTGCGATCTGGTGACGGACTTCGGCATCGACCTGCTGTGGCACCCGTCGCTGGGGATGGAGATGGGGGAGAACGCGCAGCGGCTGCTGCACGACCTCGCGGCCGGGCGCAAGCAGCTCGACCTCTTCGTCTTCGAGGGGACGGTGATCCTGGGACCTAACGGGACCGGGCGCTTCAACATGTTCGCCGACCGCCCCATGAAGGACTGGGTGCGCGAACTGGCGGCGCAGGCCGGCGCGGTGGTGGCCATCGGCGACTGCGCCTGCTGGGGCGGCATTCCCGCCACCGAGCCCAACCCGGTGGACAACGTGGGGCTGCAGTATCTCAAGCGCAGCCATGGCGGATTCCTGGGCGCCGACTTCAAGTCCAAGTGGGGACTGCCGGTGGTCAACATTCCTGGGTGTCCGGCGCATCCCGACTGGATTACGCAGATCCTGGTGGCGATCGCGGCGGGACGTGCCGCCGACATCGCGCTCGACGAGTTGCAGCGCCCCGTGACCTTCTTCAAGACGTTCACGCAGACCGGATGCACGCGCGTGCAGTACTTCGAGTACAAGCAGTCGACGATGGAGTTTGGCCAGGGGACGCGGCAGGGGTGCCTCTTCTACGAGCTGGGGTGCCGCGGCCCCATGACCCACTCGCCGTGCAACCGCATCCTGTGGAACCGGCAGTCGTCCAAGACGCGCGCCGGGATGCCGTGCACGGGCTGCACCGAGCCGGAGTTTCCGTTCCACGATCTCAAGCCGGGGACGGTGTTCAAGACGCAGAAGATCAGCGGGACGATTCCCAAGGAGGTCCCGGCCGGCACGGATCACGTGTCGTACATGGCCCATGCGGCCGCCGCGCGCATCGCGGCGCCCAAGTGGGCGAAGGAAGACATGTTCGTCGTCTGATCACGCCGACCACCCCGACCCGAGAATACACGACGATATGGCCACGACGACCATGCCCATGCCGTCCGACATGCGGATCTCCCCGCTCGGACGCGTCGAGGGCGACCTGGACCTCAAGATCTCGCTTCGCGACGGCGTCGTCACCGACGCCTGGACCGAGGCGAGCATGTTCCGCGGCTTCGAGATCATCCTGCGCGGCAAGGATCCGCAAGCCGGGCTGATCGTGACGCCGCGCATCTGCGGCATCTGCGGCGGCAGCCACCTGACCAAGGCGGTGTACGCACTGGACACCGCGTGGAAGACCCACGTCCCGCACAACGCCACGCTCATCCGCAACATCGCGCAGGCCTGCGAGACGCTCCTGTCGATTCCGCGATGGTTCTACGCGCTCTTTGCCATCGACCTGACCAACAAGAACTACGCGCGGCTGCCCGAGTACGACGAGGTGGTGCGTCGCTTTGCCCCGTTTGTCGGGACGTCGTTCGAGCCCGGAGTCACGCTCTCGGCCAAGCCGGTGGAGATCTATGCGATCTTCGGCGGCCAGTGGCCGCACTCCTCGTTCATGATCCCGGGCGGCGTGATGTGCGCCCCGTCGCTCAGCGACGTCACGCGCTCCATCGCGATCCTCGACCACTGGAAGCGGGAGTGGCTGGAGAAGCAGTGGCTCGGCTGCTCGGTCGATCGGTGGCTCGAGATCAAGACGTGGGACGACATGATGGCCTGGGCCGAGGAGAACGAGTCGCAGCGCAATTCCGACTGTGCGCTGTTCATCCGGTTTGCGTTGGCCACGGGGCTGCACAAGTACGGCGGCGGTTGCGGGTCGTTCCTGGCCACCGGGACCTTCTTCAAGCCCGACCTCTACGATCATCCGACGATCGACGGGCGCAACGACGCGCTCATCACGCGCTCTGGCATCTTCGATGGCACAGGCTTCCACGACTTCGACCACCTGAACGTGCGTGAGGACACGGCGCACTCGTTCTACCGCGGCGACAAGTCGTTGCACCCGTGGCAGGGAGAGACCGATCCCATCGACCCGCTGGATGGGCGCAAGCAGGACAAGTACTCGTGGGCCAAGTCGCCGCGCTACGACATTCCGGGCAAGGGGAGCAAGCCGGTGGAAGTGGGGCCGCTGGCGCGGCAGGTCGTTGCCGGCAAGCCCGGCGCGGCGGCGCACCAGGATCACGATCCGCTCTTCCACAGCATCGTGACCACGCACGGCCCCAGCATCTTTGCCCGGGTCATGGCGCGAATGCACGAGGCGCCCAAGTACAGCAAGTACGTGCGCAGCTGGCTCGACCAGCTGGACCTGCACGATCGCTTCTACAACAAGCCGGTGGAGCATGAGCAAGGTCGCGGCTTTGGCTCCACCGAGGCGGCGCGCGGCGCACTCTCCGACTGGATTGTGCTGAGCAACGGGCGCATCGAGAACTACCAGGTGGTGACGCCAACGGCCTGGAACATCGGCCCGCGTGATCGATCGGGGGTGCACGGCCCGATGGAGCAATCGTTCATCGGAGCGCAGATCACCGACCCGTCGGACCCG
>CAZVDJ010000392.1:0-4780 GCA_964626245.1 uncultured Gemmatimonadaceae bacterium | reverse complement strand
CCGTGCGCTCCTGCGCGTCGATCGGGAGCCGAGGGATGATGGACAGCAGGGCGGCGACCGCGGAAAGGCACAGGACTCGCGACATGGCAGGTCGGGGCGGAGGCCCGTCGGGGCGAAGGCCCGTCGGGGCGAAGGGCGCGCGGGGTGAGTCGGGTCGGGACACTCACCCTGCATTACGCAGGAATTGTCGAAGGGTCGTCACGGTCCTCCCCCGTCGCACTCCTGGGCGGCATGATTGTGCTCGCCCAACGCCCACACCACTCCGCATGACCTCCCGCCGCGACTTCCTCGTCCGCATCGCCGGCCTCGGCGCCGCACTCTCGCTCCCCGAGGTCATCCTCGCCGACCCCTATCGCCCCCTCGCGCCCCCCCGCACGGCAGGCCGCCCCATTCGCGTGCGTGGCCGAGTGGTGGCGGGAGGTCGCGCGGTGCGCGGCGCCCGCGTATCGGACGGCCGCACCGTGGTGCGTGTCGATACCGAGGGGCGCTTCGACTTTGTCACGACCGACGCGCAACGCTACCTCACCGTCTCGCCGCCGGCGGGCTACGCGCTCCCTACCAGCCCAAACGGCACGCTGCAGCTCTACACCCCGCTCCCGACAGCGGGCAGCGAGCTGTCACACCAGTTCCAGCTCACGGCGCGCCCCGGCAGCGACGAGCGCCACAGCTTCCTTGTCCTCGCCGACCCGCAGACCGAGAACGACTTCGAGATGCGGCGATTCCACGCCGAGACCGTCCCTGACGTGGTGGAGACGCGCAAGTCGCTGGGCGAGCGCTCGGTCTTTGGCGTGGGGTGCGGCGACCTGCTCTACGATCACCTGGAGATGTATCCCGAGTACGAACGCGCCGTGACGCGCATGGGGATCCCCTTCGCACAGGTGGCGGGAAACCACGACCTGAACTACGACGCGCGCACCAGCGAGGGGTCCACCGCCACCTTTCAGCGCCACTTCGGGCCGCCGCACCTCTCGTTCGACATGGGGCAGGTGCACTATCTGGTGCTGCACGACGTCTTCTGGCATGGGGCGGGCTACCTGGGCTACCTGCCCGAGGAGCAGCTCGAGTGGGTGCGACAGGACCTGGCGTTGGTGGAGCCGGGGCGCACGGTGGTCGCCTTCCTGCACATCCCGGTGGTGAGCTCGCAGTACGAACGCGCCGGCGAGCGTGCGCCGGGGATCAGCAACTCGCTCACCAATCGCCAGGCACTCTACCGGCTGCTGGAAGGCCACCGCGCGCACATCATCGCCGGTCACACGCACGAGAGCGAACACCGGACGCACGGCACCATCCACGAGCACGTGACGGGGGCGGTGTGCGGGGCGTGGTGGAGCGGCGACATCTGCTTCGACGGGACGCCTAACGGCTACGGCGTGTACGACGTGGATGGCGAACGGGTCACGTGGCGCTACAAGGCAACGGGGCGCGACGCCAACCACCAGATGCGCCTCTATGCGCCAGGGTCCGACGGCGCCGCCCCCGGCGACCTGGTGGCCAACATCTGGGACTGGGATCCGGCGTGGACGGTGCGGTGGTTCGAGGACGGTCAACCGCGCGGCCTGATGTCGCGCCGGCGCGGGACCGATCCCCTGTCGGAAAGGCTGCACCGCGGCGACTCGCACCCGGCTCGGCGCACGTGGGTGGAACCGATCCTCACCAACCACCTCTTCTACGCCGCCGCAACGCCGGGCGCACGCGAGTGGCGCGTGGAGGCACGCGACGGAACCGGACGGAGCTACGCGGAGACGCTGCGCGCGAGCTGACGAGGTGGTGGCGGAGCGTCAGCGCACCGCCTCGTCGGTGCGCGTTTGCTGCGCCAGCGCTCGCACCTCGTCCACGACCCGCGGTGCCATGGCGTACGCGCCAGCTGCCGGGCGACTCGACGCCTGCTCATACGCCTCGAAGAAGGCGAAGCGGCGTCCCACGACGTCGACGAGCGCCGCCCGCCCGAGCGTGCGCTCGATGGCTGCCGCCATGTAGTGTCCCAGCGCATGTCCGCCGTCGTCCACGCTGGCACGCAGGGCGGCCACGCGTGCCTCCGGCGTGGTCGCGCGTTCGATCGCGGCGAGCAGGGCGGGGGCTCGCGCCACGCGCGCGGCATGGTCGCGAAGGAAGTCGGGAACGGCCTCGATGGACGCGGGGGGCGCCAACGCATCGGCGCGCATCGCCCCCTGCTTGTCGAGCAGCGACGCCACCCCCTCCAGCTGCACCCGGCCGAGCATGGTGAGCCAGGCCTGTGCCAGCGGTGGGAGCGAATCGGCTGGTGAGTCCCGCACGTCGGCCGGGAGTCGCAACACGGCGCTGTGGTGCAGCTCGTGCGCCAGGTAGCGCACGGTCCTGAGCGAGTCGCTGCGCATCAGGCGCAACAGGTCGAGCGCCAGCGCGCTCCCGCCAAAGCCGTTGTCCTCGAAGAGGAGGAGGTAGGCAGGGGGCGAGGCTCCCGCCACCGACGCGGGAGATAGCGGGCCGCCTCTCCAACCGCAGTCTGCAGCCACGACGCGCCACGCGCCCCCTCCAGAACGGCGGCGAATCGTGCGAGTGAATCGCGCTGCCGGATGGCCTGTTGCAGATGGGGACACGCGCGCTGGTGGATCTCCGGGCGATTGGGCGGCGGGGTGGAGGAATCAGAGGGTTGCTGCGGAAAGATCCGGCGCAGGCACCATCCCACCACGCGCATGCGCCCGCCGTTGCGCTGGATGAGGGCGTAGCCCGGGTGGCGGCCGAGCCGGGCGATGGCACTGTCGAGCGAGAGCGTGCGCGCCTGCAGGCCGTCGACCACCCGCCAGTACTCGTGCACACCGGAGAGGTCGAAGGTGGGCGACGCCGGTGGCTGGGCAACGGCCGACGCCGCGATCAGCGCGGTCGCCAGCATGGCGGTGGCAGGTCGTCTCACCATCAGTCCACCACCTCTTCCAGCACGTCCGCCCGTGGCCACTCCCACCCCGGCACCGGCCAGTCGCACGTCGCGCCGGGGCGCGAGACGACCGTGGTGAACGAGTCGCCGCCATCGCCGAAGCGCAGGTCGAACAGCGTGACATCGCCGTTAGGCGAGCGCTGCCAGACGGGGACCCGGATGAAGCGGAGTGCCGCCGACAGCTCGCACCGCTCGGCAGCCAGTGCCTCGAGCTCGGCGGCCGGCGCCTCCCAGCGGCGCCCCCAGCGAATGGATGCCGTCGAGGACTGGGGAGCGGGGACGGCGCCTGGCGCACTTCCGCTTCGCCCGGGGCCGCAGGCGCTCGCCGGGCGCAGTGACGGCACAGGAGCCACGGTGGCCGTGGTGGCCGCGTAGCGCCCGTCCTGCTCGCTCACGACGATCGCCGACAGGCACAACGGATCGCCAGGCGAGGGGGAGAGGACGACATCACGCAGCTCCGCTCCCGTCGCGCGGCGGACGACCGCGCGTCCCGCGGCCGCACTGGCAAAGAAGACCCCCTCCAGCGCGAGCCACCCAACGATCCCCAGCGTCAGTCGCTGGGTCCCTGCCGCGCGCCAGTTCACCAGCGACCAGGCCACGGCGCCCGCGGTGAGGACGGCGGCAACTGGGGCCCCGACCATCTCCACACGCCACGCCGCGACGAGGATGATGGCGAGCAGCGCGCCCAGGAGCAGCCGCGCCACGATGCTGCGCACCACGAGCACCAACGGCGGAATGGCGACGATCCACAACCATGGCTCGACGATGAAGACGGCATCGCCATAGAACCACCGCCCGCTGAGCGGCCACCACGGGTGCACGCCGTAGCTGTTGGTGAAGTCCAGCGTGACGTGCGAGAGCGACGCGATCAGCGAGAGCGCGAGCAACGGCCGCGCGTATCGCGGTGCGCGCAGCTCGCGGCTCAGGAGGAGGGCAATGCCCCACATGGCGAACGCGGCCACCACGGCGAAGACGATCGTGTGGGTGTGGCCACGATGATGGAGCAGGTATCCCAGCGTCCCCATCCCCAGCGATTCGCCGGAGTAGAAGATGTCGATGTCGGGAAGCTCGGCCATCACGATACCGAGCGTCCACGCGGCAAGGCGAAATGGCCGCGAGGGGGGCGCGTCGGAGCGATGCACGTGCTGGACGGCCGCCGCCGCCATGAGGGAGCCGGCGAGGGCGTGGGTGATGTTGTCCATGGTGGGAGAATAGCGCGCCTGCGCGCCCGGCGCGCGGTGCGGCACGACCTCAAGACAACGTCTCGCCCTGCCCCGCTTTCAGCGGCCGCGCGCACGGCGTAGGGAGAGTGGAGCGCGAATCACACGCTCTCCCCTGGCGGGCCGAGTGGGAGAGCGCCACCTGGCGATCATCCGCGAGAGCGACCACGGCACAGGAGCGAGCAATGCACACGATGGCAGCACCACCGAGGGCAGCAAACGCGGGGGGCGACCCGCTCCGCGCATCGATGATCTCGATGGCTGACGGGACGCAGCTCTACGTGAAGGACTGGGGAACGGGACAACCGATCGTCTTCAGCCACGGTTGGCCGCTGAACGCCGACAGCTGGGAGAACCAGATGCTCTTCCTGGCGTCGCACGGCTATCGATGCATCGCGCACGACCGGCGCGGCCACGGCCGCTCCAGCCAGCCGTGGAACGGCAACGAGATGGACACCTACGCCGACGACCTGGCGACCGTGATCGAAGCGCTCGACCTCACGCAGGCAATCCTGATTGGCTTCTCCACCGGGGGCGGCGAGGTGGCGCGCTACATCGGACGGCATGGGACGAGTCGCGTGGACAAGGCCGCGCTGATCAGCGCGGTACCGCCGCTCATGCTCAAGACCCCCGCCAATCCGGGCGGCCT
>CAZVDJ010000391.1:0-4788 GCA_964626245.1 uncultured Gemmatimonadaceae bacterium | reverse complement strand
GGGGTGGTGGTGACGCTGGACGACGTGACCGACGTGGCGCGCGCCCAGCGCGTCTTCGCCTGGGGAGAGATGGCGCGGCAGGTGGCGCACGAGATCAAGAACCCGCTCACCCCCATCCGCCTGGGCGTGCAGCACCTGCGCCGCGCGCGCGCCGACCGGCGCGACGACTTCGACGCCATCCTCGAGCGCAACGTGGCGCGCATCCTGGCCGAGATCGACCACCTGGACGAGATCGCGCGGACCTTCTCCAAGTTCGGGACGGTGCCGGGGGAGCGGGCGCCCGTCGTTCCCACCGACGTGGCCGCCGTGCTGCGCGACGTCGTGGCGCTGGAGCGCCTGGGCGACGCGGGGGTGATGTGGACCGTGGACGGCGACGATCGGCTGCTGGCGCTGTCGCTGGCGGACGAGTTGCGCGAGGTCCTGCTCAACCTGCTCGAGAACGCGCGACACGCCAACGCCACGCACGTCGCCGCCCGCGTCGTGCGCGAGGGGGAGCGGGTGGTCGTGGAAGTCCGCGACGACGGCGACGGCATTGCGGCCGATGTCCTGCCGCGCGTCTTCGAGCCGCATTTCTCCACGCGCACCAGCGGCAGCGGGCTCGGGCTCGCCATCTCCAAGCGGCTCGTCGATTCGTGGGGCGGCTCCATCCAGCTGGCGCCCGCCTCCCCGCGCGGCACGATCGCGCGCGTGACGCTGGTTCCCGCGCCCTCGCCGTAACAGCTTTCGCGCATGCCAACGAACCCCCAGGAGGGCCTGCGCGCCGTGCCGTCGGCCGGTGCGGCGCAGGACGTTCCCAACCGCGTCTCCTACGAACTGCCGGCGCACCTGCGGGAGTGGGAACTGCCGCCCGAGTGGGCGTGGGGGAGCGAGGGGGTCTCCATGGAGCACCGCCACTACCAGGAGGTGCGCGACGCCCTGGGACGTTCGCTCTCGCTGGTGAGCGCCCCCAACCCGTCGCACACGGGATGGCTGGCACGCGAGGCGCGCTACCTGGCGCATCGCAACCACCCGGCGATCCCCACGACCTACCACTACTGGGCGCCGTACAGCCCGAGCCTGCGAGGGCCGGGCTACCTGCGCCGCTGGATCTCCTCGGAGACGATCGGGCATCGCGTGCGGCGTGCGGGCCCGGAGGACATTCCCGCGGTGATGCGGATGCTTCGCGCTGTTGGGTCGACGCTCGCCTACCTCCACGACTCGGGGCAGACCCACGGTGGTCTCTCGCCGGAGGTGATCTGGTCCTCGCCGTCCGGGCGCTTCTGGCTGCTGGGCTGGCAGTGGGCGCTGCCGCGCGCCGAGGTGCCCCCGGGGTTGATGCCCGACCGCCGGTGGACGCCGTTCCCGCCCGAGTGGGAGGGCGACGAATGGGAGCCGACGCTCGCCTCGGACCAGTGGCAGCTGGCGGCGAGCTGCTTTGCCGCGTTGACGGGCGAGCTGCCGTCCACGCGCGAGACTCCGCCGGTGCGGCTGCTCCGCCCCGAGTGCCCGCAGGCGCTGGCGCACATCCTGGACCAGGCGCTCGTCCCCGAGCCGGCGCTGCGCCACCGCTCCGTCTCGTCCATGCTGCGCGCGCTGGAGCGGGTGAGCGGCGCGCGCTCGATGTTCGTCAGCGCGCCCGCCATCTCGGCGGCGCTCGGCGAGGAGGGGCGGCTGCGGTGGGCCGTGGGCGACGACTACGAGATCCTCGGATTCCTGGGCAAGGGGACGTTCGGCAGCGTGTGGCGGGCGCGCGACCTGTCGCTCGAGCGCGAAGTGGCGCTCAAGATGTTGCACCCGGCGGTGGCGGGGGACGAACGCGTCGTCTCGCGGTTCCGCCGCGAGGCGCGGCTCGCGGCGATGCTCGCCCACCCGGCCATCATCCCCATCTACGACTGGGACGCGCGCGGGGAAGTGACGTGGTACACGATGGAGCTGGCGGAGGGGGGTTCGGTGGCCGACCTGGTCGCGCGGGCCGGCGCCCGGCCATTCGACGAGGTCGCGCCGCAGGTCGACGGCGTCCTGGACGCGCTCACCGCGGCGCACACCAACGGCATCGTGCATCGCGACCTGAAGCCGGAGAACGTCCTCATCGATCGCTACCGCCGCTGGCGCATCACCGACTTCGGCATCGCCAAGGGTGAGGACGAGCCGGCCGGCCGCACCGGCACGCCGGCGTTTGCGGCGCCGGAGCAGCTGCTGGGCGAGGCGCAGGGCCCGGCCGTCGACTGCTTCGGCGTCGCGGCGATCGTCTACTACGTCCTCACCGGCCGTCCGCCATTCGAGGGAGGCGATGCCCAGGCCCTCCTGGCGCAGCAACTCGGTGCCCGCTTCGACGAGGCCCTGCTCCCGCCCCCGGTGATCCCATTCATCCGTCGAGGTCTCGCCCCCGATCCGGCCGATCGTTTTGCCACCGCCGGCGACATGAAGGAGGCGTGGCGGGAGGTGAGCGCCGAGATGGAGCGCGATGCGCGGCGCAGCGACAGCTGGTGGGGGCGCGTCCTGGGTTCCTGATCGCCGGCTGGCGCGCGCCGCTCACCGATCGCCGTCGATCATCCCGCCGAGCATCCCCAGCACCGAGCCTTCCTCGCGGCGCCCGCCGCCCGCGCGCGGCGAGGCGGCGATGATGCGGTCGGCCAGGCGGGAGAAGGGGAGCGTCTGGAGGACGACGCGTCCCGGCCCCGTCAGCCGCACCAGGAAGAGCCCCTCGCCGCCGAAGAGCGCCGTCTTCACGCCCGGGACCATCTGGATGTCGTACTGCACCGTCGGTTGCATGGCGACCAGGCAGCCGGTGTCGACCATGAGGCGTTCGCCGGGCCCCAGCTGGTGCTCCACGAGCGTTCCCGAGGCGTGCAGGAAGACGAGTCCATCGCCGGTGAGCTTCTGGAGGATGAAGCCCTCGCCCCCGAAGAACCCGGCGCCGATGCGGCGGGCAAAGGCAATGCTCACGTCCACGCCGCGCGCGCCGCAGAGAAAGGCGTCCTTCTGCGCGATGATGGTGCCGCCCCAGCTGCGCAGGTCGACCGCCTGGATCTTCCCCGCATACGGCGCGGCGAAGGCCACGTCGCGGCGCACGGTGGTCTCGTTCATGTAGAACGTCACGAAGAACGAGTCGCCCGAGAGCACGCGCTTGCCCGCCGACATCAGCTTGTCGAACAATCCGCTGCCGCCACGCCCCGTGGCATCGAGCGTGGTGGCCATGCGAATGCCGTCCTGCATGTACATCATCGCGCCGGCCTCGGCCACCACCGCCTCGCCGGGGTCGAGGGTCACGATCACGCCCTGCAGGTCATCGCCAATCAGCCGGTAGTCGATCTCGTCTGCTCTCATGGGTCGCGTGGCAAGCACAAAGGGTGGCGGGAGCGCTGCGTCGAGCGGCGGCGCGACAGGAAGTGAACGACGACATGACGGGCCCGGTAGGGGGCATGTTTCGTCGCCGCGGATGGCGCGCGCGGGCGCACGTCGCGAACGCGTGCGGTCGACCGCGGCCCGCAGCGGCGGTAGCTTGCGGCATGACTCGTCGCCGAGTGGTTCGGTCGTTGCACCTTGCTCCTCGCCTCGTCGCGTTCGCCATCGCGACGCTCCTGGCGTCGACACTGGCGATGGCCTGCGGCGGGGACGGGTCGCCACGCGGCGCTCCGATCGACGGCGCGTCACCCGGCGCGACGCCGGGCTCACCAGATTCGGCGACGATGGCCGCGGGCGCCAGCGGCGGGTCACCCTGTCGGCTGGAGGGCGACTGGACCCCCTGCGCCGTCGAGGATCGCCTGCTGCACGCGGGCGTGGTGCTCGACCGGCAGCCTGAACCGGTTCGCCACGACTTCCTGCGCGTGCCGGGGACGCTGTACCACGTGGGCAGCGGCGACCACCAGCTGCAGGTCTTTCTCTATGCGTCCGAGGCCGACCGGCGCCGCGATTCCGAGGCGCTGGACAGCGCCACGGCCTCGCCGCGCGGGACCCGCGTGTCGTGGCCCGCACCGCCCACGCTCGTCACGTCGCAGAACCTCGTCGCCATCATCCTCTCCCTGAACGACCGGACCGTCGAGCGCCTGGCGCTCGCCCTGGGGGCCGGCCTTCCCCAACCGGGGAAACGTTAGGCGTTCCCCCCGCCAGGCGCCCGGGGACGATGGCGTCGGCGCCGAACCGCGCGCGCAAGGCGTCGACCGCGGTGGCCAGCGCGCGGTCGCGCGGCGTCTCGTGCACGGCCACCGGGTGGTCGCGCTGCTGGCCCCCCTCGCCAAACAGCGAGAGCTGCTCCTCCTCCTCGCCGTCGGCCAACCCGGAGAGCGCGACGCCCAGCAGGCGCGCCGGCGTGTGACGCGCGCGCCGCAGCTTGTGCAGGAGTTCCCGCGCCACCAGGAGGATGACGCGATCGGCCACCACCGGCGCCTCGAGGGTCCGGCTGGCGCCGCGCAGCCGGAAGTCGGCATCCTTGAGCTTCACCGTCACGGTGCGCGCGGCGAGTGACTTGCGCCGCAGGTCGGTCGCGACACGCGTGACCAGCCGCACCAGTTCCACCTCGAGGGCGGCGTCCTCGTGCAGGTCACGGCCGAATGTCTCCTCGTGGCTCACGCTCTTGGGCTGCTCCCGCGGCTGCACGTCGGTGCTCCCGATGCCGTGCACGCGGTCGTGGAGCCAGTGGGCGCCACGTTCGCCGAGCATGCGCACCAGGGCCGGAATGCCGGCGGCGCGCACGGCCGCCACGTCGGGCAGTCCCAGTGCTTGCAGCCGGTCGCGCAGCCGCGGTCCCACCCCGGGGATGTCGCCCAGCGCCACGCGCGCCATGAACGACTGCTCCTCCCCCGGCAACAC
>CAZVDJ010000390.1:0-4789 GCA_964626245.1 uncultured Gemmatimonadaceae bacterium | reverse complement strand
GTCGCTCGCGGCCCTGGCCGCCGTGTCGGGCCCGGCCAGTCGCCGCGCCGCCGCCAGCGTCCCACCGGGCGCCACGCGTCGGGTCCACACGACGCCATCCTTGCTCCACGCCAGGACCCGGCCATCCTGCGACCACGCGGTCTGCGTTGCCGACAGGGTCGGGAGGAGCTCCTGCGCCGCTCCGCCGTGTGCAGCACGGATCATCAGGCGGCGCTCCGAGCCGAAGATCACGTCGTAGTCGGTGCGCGGCGTGATGTCGTCGTCCCACACCACCAGCGAGTCATCCTCGCTGATGGTGTACGTCGAGAGCATCGATTCGCCCAGTACCTCGCGCGCTCGCCCGGTCACGGCGTCCAGCGCGTACACCGCACGCACATTCCCCTCGCGGCGAATCCGGTCCCACGCCAGGAACGGGTCGCGCCCATCCTGCACGATCACCGGGCCACTCGTCAGGCGCGCGAATTCGGCAGCCGCGCGCGCCTTCCATCGGTCGCGACGGAGCGCCAGCACCACCGTGGCGTCGCCGGCTCCCCAGCGCACGTCGCTGTTCTCCGCCACGTACCACCCGGCCGGCACCGGCAGCGTGCGCGTGCGCCCCGTCTCACGCTCCCAGATGACCGGTTCCAGCGTCTCGCCACGAAGTGCCAGCACCGCGAGTCGCCGGCCATCGCGCGACCAGGCGGGGCTGCGCAGCACCCGCGTGTCGGGAAAGACCACGCGCTGCTCGCCCGTCGCCGTCTGGATCGCGACCAGCCGGCTCCCTCCGGGGCGGATGTACGAGGGATCGCCATCGCGCCGAAAGTCGACCCCCAGACCGTCGCGCCGCGTGGAGACGAGTGCCGCCAGCCACAACCCGTCCTGGCTCAGGTCGACGGCCTGCGCGGTGGTGATGTCCAGCAGGTCGCTGGCGCTCAGCGGGAGCGGGCGCGCCGCCGCCTGCGCGACGAGCGCCCGCGGGTGCAACGGCCACGCCAGCGCGAGGGCCGCGATCCCGACGGCGGCACGAGTCGCGAGGGACAGCCGTGCGACGGATGCATGCGCGCGGCGGGCGCCGCGGGCGAGGGGCGTGGAATTCGTCATGACCGCAGGGGGGAAGACGTGGGGCGTGACCGGCGCCAACGGGGGACCGGCACGCCGACTGTATGCCTCGCAACCTGCGTGGCCGCAAGGATGCACCCGCCGCCTGGCCCTCTCGACCCCTCCCACGCATGCGCACGCGCGTCCGTCGCCACAGCCCCTGCCTGAAACGCGCCGGCGCCGGTCGCGTAGAATTGGATGATGAAGCTCTCCACCCTGCCGGCCACGCGGCGCAACTACTGGCACGACAGCCGCGCCCCGCGCTACTCGCTCACCTTCGCCCTGCCGCTCCTCGTCCTGTACGAGGCCCTCGCCGCCTTGCTGTCCGACGAGGGACGCGGCGTGCGCAACGGCGCCGACGTCCTGCTCAAGTCGGCGTTCCTCGCCATCATGGGTCAGCGCGGGCAGCTCGTGTTCGGCGGGCTGCTCGTGGGAACGATGCTCGTCCTCATCGTCCGCGATGCGCGCCGAGACACGGGTGGACTGCGCGGCTCCACCTTTGCGGCCATGTTCGCGGAGTCCGTCGTGCTCGCCGCCGTCTTCGGGACGGTCGTCGGGCTGCTGACCGCGCAGGTGGTCGGAGCGATGACCGGCGGAGGGGTGGGACTCTCGGCCGGCAGCCAACTCGAGGGGATGGGCTGGCCCACGGCACTCATGGTCTCGCTGGGCGCAGGCCTGTATGAAGAACTCCTCTTCCGCGTGATCCTCGTCTCGGCGCTGCTGTGGGGGAGCCGCAAGCTCCTCGGATGGGGAGCGGTGGCGTCGGCGAGCTTCGCCGTGGTCGTGGGGGCCCTCGTCTTCTCGGCGTTTCATTACATCGGGCCGTACGGCGATCGGCTCGAGCTGGGCTCCTTCGTTTTCCGCGCCATCGCCGGTGTGGCCTTCAGTTCGCTCTACGTCGTGCGCGGCTTCGGGATCACCGCGTGGACGCACGCGCTGTATGACGTGATGCTGCTGGTGCTGCGCGCCTAGCCGCCGCGCGTAGCCGCGGTTTCGCCCGGTCGGCGCACGCGGGACTCCGGCGGGCGCACGCCGGCGCGCCGCCGCATCACGACCATTGCGCCCTCGCCCTGTGCGGCGTGAGGTTGCGGGAACCGATTCCCCCCGGACTTCCGCATGCACCTGGACACCATCGCGGTCCACGCCGGTCGCACCCCTGATCCCGCCACCGGCGCGGTCGCCGAGCCGTTGCACCTGTCGACGACCTTCCAGCGCCCGCCGGGCGAGCTGGCACCGCACGGCTATCTCTACGCGCGCGAGAAGGCACCCAACCGCAGCGCCCTGGAGGCCGCGCTCGCGGCGCTCGATGGTGGCGCCGATGCGGCGGCCTTCGCGTCAGGGCAGGCGGCGGTCGCGGCCGTCTTCCAGTCACTAGGGCCTGGCGACCACGTCGTCTGCCCCATCGCCGTGTACTACGGCACGCGCAAGCTGCTGGACCAGCTCTTCTCCCGCTGGGGACTGGAGTACTCGCTGGTCGACACCACCGACCCCGGCGCGGTGCGCGCCGCGATGCGACCGCGCACGGTGCTCGTCTGGGCGGAGACGCCGTCGAACCCCACGCTCGCCATCACCGACATCGCCGCGCTGGCCGACATCGCGCACGCCCAGGGGGCGAGACTGGCCGTGGACAACACGTGGGCGACCGCGGTGGGCCAGCGCTGCATCGCGCTGGGCGCCGACCTCGTGATGTACTCGACCACCAAGTACTACGGGGGGCACTCCGACACGCTCGGGGGGGCGCTGGTCTGTGCGACGGCCGACGAGCTCTGGGAACGCATCCGCCTGGTGCAATCGTCGGTGGGAGCGGTGGCGTCGCCCCTGGACTGCTGGATCGTGCACCGCGGGATCGCCTCGCTCCCCGTACGACTGCGGCAGCACACCCACAACGCCGCGCGCGTCGCCGAGTTCCTGGCCGGGCACCCGGGGGTGGAAGCCACGCACTATCCCGGGCTCCCCGCGCATCCCGGGCACGCCGTTGCGGCGCGGCAGATGGCGCTGTTCAGCGGAATGGTCTCGTTCCAGCCACGCGGTGGCACGGACCAGGCGCTGGCCGTCGCGCGGCGGCTGCGCCTCTTCACCTACGCCACGTCGTTAGGTGGCGTGGAGAGCCTGGTGGAGCACCGCAAGTCGGTGGAGGGACCCGAGTCTCCCACGCCCGACAACCTCCTGCGCCTCTCCGTCGGACTCGAGGACGCCGCCGACCTGGTGGAGGACCTGCGGCAGGCGCTGGGCTAGGAAGGGCCGCCCACGCAGTCCGACGTCCGCTCGATCGCCTGAGCCCCCTCCCGCTGGTCTCACGCGTGTCAACAGAAGCCCCGTCGTCTTCCCGCTTTCCTGTCTTCTCCTCCCATGGACAACCGCACCAACCACTTCTACGGCCTTGCCGCCCTCGGGCTCAGCATCCTGCTGGGTCTCTTCTTCGTCTCGGGCGCGCTCAAGGACATTCGCCGGGGGAACGAGGAGGTCACCGTCACCGGATCGGCGCGCCGTCCCATCCGCTCCGACTTCGTCGTGTGGCGCCTGAGCGTCGCCGTTCAGTCGTCGTCGCTCGCCGCCGCATCGCAGGAGCTCACCTCCGGTACCGCGCGCGTTCGGGACTTCCTCAAGGCCGAGGGGCTCGCTGACTCGCTCCTCACCATCAAGCCCGTGGAGGCCGTGGGCATCTCGGAGACGCTGGCCGACGGCCGCGAGACCGGGCGCATCATCGCGACGCGCCTGTCCCAGTCGTTCGAGGTCCGCTCCGTCGATGTCGACGGGATCACGCGCGTCTCGCAGAAGGCGAGCACCCTCATCGCCGACGGCGTCCCGCTGCAGGCCTTTGCCCCCGAATACCTCTACACCAAGCTTGCAGAAGTGCGCGTCGCCCTGCTCGAAGAGGCCACGCGTGACGCCAAGGCGCGCGCCGAGGCGATCGCGAAGAGCACCGGCGTGCAGGTGGGGGCCGTGCGCGACGCGCGCATGGGCGTCTTCCAGATCACGCCGCGCTTCTCCACCGAGATCAGCGACTACGGCGTGAACGACGTGAGCAGCATCGAGAAGGACGTCACGGCGGTGGTGCGCGCGACGTTCCAGCTCAGGTAGTCGCCGGAAGACCGACGGCGAGCCGACGACGCGCTACGACGACGGGGTGAGCGCGGTCCGCAGCACGGCATCCAGTTCCTCCAGCCGGAACGGCTTCTGGATGCACGCGCTCACCAGGCTCGGCGGAAAGCGTCCCGCCACCTCGCCCTCGCTATAGCCCGACATCAGCACCACGGGGAGGGCGCCGTCCACGGCGCGAATCGCACCGACCAGTTCCTCCCCGCCCATGCGCGGCATGGTCAGGTCCACCAGCGCCAGCCGCAGCTCGGAGCGGCGCTGCTGGAAGTGCGACAAGGCGTCGATGCCGTCGGCTGCAACCACCACCTCGAACCCCCGGCGTTCGAGCATCTGGCGCGCCACCTCGCTCACCGTGGCGTCGTCGTCCACGACCAGCGCCACGCCGGCCGCCACCGGGTGCGGCCTACCGGGCGTCGCGAGGTCGCTGTCGGCGGAGGCATCGGCGTCGCCGCCAGACTCCAGCGCGAGCGGGAAGTAGACCCGGAACGTCGTCCCTTCCCCCGGGGCACTCTCCACCGCGATCGTCCCGCGGTGCCCGCGCACGATCCCCAGCGTGGCGGCCAGTCCCAGGCCGCGCCCCGTGAACTTGGTGGAGAAGAACGGGTCGAAGATC
>CAZVDJ010000389.1:0-4797 GCA_964626245.1 uncultured Gemmatimonadaceae bacterium | reverse complement strand
CCGCCGGGTGGAGCGGCGCCGCCCCCGCCCGGTGGCGCCGCTCCGGCACCGGCACCGGGGACGCCGGCCGCGCCAGGTTCGTCGTCGACGATGAGCGCATCGGGAAAGAGCGCCGGGCCGTGCAGGGGGACGTAGATGGGGCGCAGCATGTCGGTGCCGCGCTCACGCTTCTTCCAGGTCTCCAGGAAGGCGCTGTTGACCAACGTCGTCTTGCCGGAGCCGCGATGCCCCGCGATGAGGAACGACCGCCCCGTGATCGTCCCGAAGCAGTAGCGCTCCAGCTCCTGTCGCAGCAGCCGGGCGCTCTCCGAGTTGATGACGAGCGGCTCGCTGGACGGATCCAGGTCGAAGGACCGCTCGCTCAGCGGCTCGGGACGATCGACGATGGTGATGGCCATGGCGTACGGTCGTCAGTTGCCCGGAGGGCTCCCCTGCTTCCCGACAGCAGGAGGGGCCGACGGCGCGGCGGGCGCCGAGCCGGCGGACGACCCGCTCGGCGCGCCTTGCGACTCGCCAGGGAGGAGTCGCGCGACCACCGAGACGGCCACCGTCGTCGCTCCCCCCAGCAGGATGATGGCGCTGACCAGCAGCGACAGCGCAGGAGTGGCACGCCATCCGCTGGCGCCGCCGCCGAATCCGCCCCAATGACTGGTCACGCCGAGTGACTCGTCGCTGCGCACCATCTCGCCATAGCGCTCGAAGAGCTGCAAGGCGCCCAGCCCCAGCAGGATCGCCAGGGTGGCCAGGGCGATGGCGACGATCGCCTGCACCAGCGACAGCTCGCCCAGGATCCCGCGCCGCGCGGAGGCGGCGCGCAACGAGTCGGCGGTGCGCGCCTTCGCGGCGTCGGCCGCCGCCGGCACCGAGTCGGTAGCCGCCTGGCTGTCACGGGATCCTCCCGTGCGCGCGAGGGGATTCGGCGCCGCGGCGGAATCGCGCGCACCGCCACGCGCGGAGTCCGACGCCGGCGTGGCGGCGCTGTCGCGCGCCGCGCCCGCTGGACGTTGCACGGTGGTGGCCGGCGTCGGCGACGCCTGGGCCCCGATTGCAGCCGCCGGCACCACGGCAAGGGCAAGGAACACCGCCAGCGTCGCGACGACGCGCACCTGGCGACTGCAGGAGGAGGACGCGGCTCCGGCCGGTGTCGCGGCGACCTTCTTGTGCAGCGGCATCGCGATCCCCAGGAAGGAAGTCGATGAAGAGTGTACACTCGAGGACGGCACGGCGCGAGATGACCGATGGCCGCGTGCCGGCCGCGGCCAGCAGTCAGGGCTTAGGGTTGGTGCGCCACTCGTCGCTCCAGCGAGCACAGCCATGTCCGTCGGCAGATTCACGCTTGCCTCGCGCGCGCAATCGATGCAATGTCGTGGCGCGCACGGCCCGCGGCCGTGCTCCAGCTGCAAGGACCCTCGACCGCTGACCGGAGCGTACCCGATGGGCGCCAAGAAACGTCCCGCGACACGCGGCGCCTCGCGCCGCGCGACGAACGGCAAGCGAGGGGGAGGCAGCGCCGCGCGTGTCACCGCGCGATCGGCGACACCCTCTCGTGCTGCGGCCCGGCGGGCCGGGGTGCCGAGCATCGCGGCCAGTGTCATTGCACGGCTGGTGGCGGGAAGTCCCGCGCTCCCCGGCTCGCCGCTGGACGCGGTGATCGCGCGCCTGGTGCGCGGGGCCCCCGGGCTGCCGGAGTTGCCGGCGCGTCCGCAGGTCGCCGCGTCTCCACCGTCGATGTCACGATCGACCGCGGCACGACGGGGACGCTGATGCCGCCTCCCACGCACGTCGACGTCGACGCCAACCTCCCCACCGAGTTCTCGCTGCGCGAGGAGACGCCGGTGAAGGTGGTCTACAAGTTCTGGGTCCGGCGTCCCGGCGAGGAGTGGATGACCTTCGGCCCCGAGGTGACCGACGACGATCGGGCCGACCGGTGGATCATCCTCCCACCGCTTCCGCCCGGAAGCCGCTTCGCCTACTGGCTGGCGATCGCCGGGCATGCCAACGCCGCGTGGCGCGTGCGGCTTGGCATCCGGCAGCCTGGCGCCGCCGCCAACCCGGCAGGCGCGAGCTGGACGGAAAGCGGGACGTTGAGCAACACGGGTGAGTTCTCGATGCCGGCCGCCGTGCAGCTCGACCTGACATGAGGGCCACTCTCCGCGACGGCGTGGGGCGCCGGGCCGTGCGGCTGGCGGCGCGGTTGCTCCTGGCGGCAGGCGCGGCCGCCCCGATGGGCGTGGCGGTTGCGCAGGACAGCACGCGATCGACGCAGCTTCCGGAACGGTTGCGGAGCGTCTTTGCCGTCCCCGAAGTGCCGGCTGCCCAGCTGCTGGGAGGGGCATCGCTGGAGATCACGCGCCCGGCCACGATGCAGGACTTTGCCAGCGCCCTCGTCTCGGGGATCGACCGCACCGGTCGCGTGCGCCAGGGGATCGCGCTGGAGGTGGCCCCCTTCATGTTGTGGGGGAGCGGCGTGGGCCTCGCGGCATACCGCACCAGGGGCGGCTTTGCCAAGGCCAACTTCCGCGTGAGCCTGGCCACGCAGCGCGTCACCGGCGACACCGGCTCCACCGACGTGACCATCGGGATCCGCACCTCGCTCTTCGACGACCGGGACCTGCTGCGCTCCAAGGCGTATACCGACGCACTGGGACAGGTGCTCACGACCTGCACGAACCAGTTTGGCCCTGCGGCCCCTGATGCGCCGGTCGACACCGCCCGGATGAACCAGTGCGTGCGCAACCGGCGCGCGGCGCTGGCCGGGGTCGTCGCCGCCCCTCCCTGGAACGCCTCCAGCCTTATCCTGGCCGCCGCGTACGGGATGCGACTGGACCAGTCGCTCCTGCGCCGGTCGCGCGGCACCGGCGGGCGCGCCTGGGCGTCGTATGCGCGTGGCGTGCGCGACTGGGGGCAACTGCTCGCGTACGGCGCTGCCGACTACGTGCGCGACCGATCCCCCGACTCGACGTACGGCGCCGCCACGGGGGGCGTACGCGTGCTCGTGGGATCCGAGCGGGTCAACGGCTTCTACCAGAACGCCTTCCAGTGGCGCCGGACCAAGGCCGCGTCGTCGCTCGACGGATCGGTGGGGGAATGGTCGGCCGGGATCGAATTCGCCGCCCGCGAAGGGACGTGGATCTCCACCGGGATCGGCAGCGCGTACGCCGACATCGCCGCCCCCGACCGGATCGTCGTCTTCGCCAACCTGCGCTGGGGGGTGGCCAGCGCCGCGCGCTTGTCGCCTCGCCCGGAGGCCGGGCGCTAGCCGCCGGCATCGAAGGGGCGCCACCGGCCCTGGGTGAGGGGCGGCACGTAGGGAAAACCCGTACAAGACCACTACGTACAAGTCACACTGCCACGGTTGCCCGGTGCAGGTGAGGATTGCGACATGGCCAATACCGCATTCCTCCGACTCGTGGCGGCGACGCTGGCGCTCGCGCCCGCCATGCCTTCCTCCGCGGCCGCCCAGCAGCAACGCGCGGCCGATACCACCCGCACCCTGCGCACCGTCACCGTCACCGCGACGCGTGCCCCCACCGACATCCGCGCCGTTCCCGCCCCGGTCTCGGTGCTCGACTCCTCGCGCATTCGCGAGCAGGCCCCGAACAACGCCGCCGACCTGCTCCGCGAGGCGCCGGGTGTCGACGTGGTGGGAACCGGTCCCAACCAGGTTCGTCCCGCCATCCGGGGCCAGCGGGGCCAGCGCATCCTGCTCCTGCAGGACGGCCTTCGCCTGAACAACAACCGCCGGCAGCAGGACTTTGGCGAACTCCCGGCGCTCGTGGACGTGGAGCAGATCGAGCGCGTGGAGATCGTGCGCGGTCCGTCGTCGGTGCTGTATGGCTCCGACGCGATCGGCGGCGTGATCAACCTCATCACGCGCACGCCGCGCGGCGACGGCCGCACCCTGATGCGCGGCAACTTCGGTTATCGCTATGCCGGAGCTGGCGACCAGCAGCGCGGCGATGGCTCGCTGACCTTCACGCGCGGCGCGCTGGCCTTCACGGTGGGCGGGTCGCTGCGCAACGCGGGCAACTACTCGGTCCCGGGCGGCTCGTTCGGCGACCTGACGCTCCCGGATGACGTGCGGCTCGAGGACTCGGGCGTGCGCGACCGGTCGCTCAACCTGCACGCGGCGTGGCAGGGGAACGGCCGATCCAGCGCGTGGGTGCGTCACGATCGCTACCAGGCGCGTGACGCCGGCTTCGGCTTTGTAGAGCCGCGAATCCTCGGCGACACCTCCACGCGCATCGCCCTCACCTACCCGTGGCAGAACGTCCAGAAGACGTCGGCCGGGGTGAACTTCACCTCGCTGGGGCTCCCCGTTGCCGATCGCGTGGACCTGAGCCTCTACACGCAGGGGAACGAGCGCGACTTCAACTCGTTCGTGGACGTGTACATCCCGGCCGGCCCGGGGCGCACCGCCGTGGTGAACAGCCGGTCGTTCAACGCCACCGACGTGCGCAGCACGGGACTTCGCCTCGAGGCGGCCAAGGTCCTGCGCCGGGTGATCTTCACCTATGGCGTCGATGCCGTGCGCGACGACGCCGTCGCGAGCGACTCGTCGTACTCGCGCACCACGGCTTTGGCCCCACGCCGATCGTGAGCAGCAGCACGCGCCCCTCGCTCCCCGACGCCGACATGCGCAACCTTGGCCTGTTCCTCCAGGGTGACTGGCGCCTGCACGACCGCCTCTCGGTGATCACCGGGGTGCGCTACCACGACGTGCACGCCGAGACGCGGCGCACCGCCGGGCTCCCCGACAGCACGGCGGGGCGGGTCAAAGTCCGCAACTGTGCGGCC
>CAZVDJ010000388.1:0-4798 GCA_964626245.1 uncultured Gemmatimonadaceae bacterium | reverse complement strand
GCGTCGCGCCCTCGGAAGACGTCGCCCTCAGGACGTCCTGGTTCAACGTGGCACGATGCGGGCTGGCGCAGATGGCGATTGGAGCGGTCGCGGCGCTGATGACCTCGACGCTCAACCGTGTCATGGTCGTGGAGCTCGCGCTCCCCGCGACGATTCCCGGAATCCTCGTTGCGCTGCACTTCCTTGTGCAGATGTCCAGGTCCCGCTTCGGCTACGAGTCCGACCGACGGGCACGCCGGGCACCACTCGTCCTGCTGGGAAGCGCGACGCTGTCCGTGGGCGGGGTGCTCGCCGCGGGCGCCATTGCCCTGACCGCGACGAGCCGAGTGACGGGCCTGGCACTGGCCGTCCTGGCCTTCGGGCTCATTGGCGTGGGCATGAGTGCGTCAGGCACCGCGCTGCTGGCGCTGGTTGCGGAGCGCGTGGAGCCACGGCATCGCGGCGGCGCCGCGGCCCTGCTGTGGATCATGATGATCTTCGGGATCGCGGTGACGGCGGGAAGCGCCGGAAGCGCCCTGGATCCCTTCTCGATGTCGCGCCTGTTCACGGTCACGGCCATCGTGTGCGGCGTTGCCTTGCTGCTGGCGGTGGTCGGCGTGACGGGGATCGAGGCACGCTGGCCCCGGCGCACTGCTTCGGCCCTGAGCGCCCCAGGCCATGCCAGCTTCGCCGCCGCCTGGCGTGCCGTGTCGGGAGAGAGGCAGACCGTGCGCTTCGCCATCTTCGTCTTCGTGGCGATGCTCGCCTATTCCATGCAGGACCTGATCCTCGAGCCGTTTGCCGGGCGAGTGTTCGGCATGACGCCGGGAGCGTCGACCCGGCTGGCCGGTTCGCAGCACGCCGGCGTGATGGTGGGAATGCTGGGGGCCGCCCTGCTCAGCGCCCGCTTCGGCGCACTGCGTACCTGGGCCTCCGCCGGGTGCGCCGCGTCCGCGGCCGCGCTGGCGGCACTGGCCGTGCTCCCCGCCACGACCGGGCCCGATGCTTTGCGCCTGACGGTGGTCCTGCTGGGCGTGGCCAATGGCGTCTTTGCCGTGGGCGCGCTGGGCGCGATGATGGGGATGACGGCCGGCCCCCGAGGTGACGGTGTCGGACTGCGACTTGGGGTCTACGGCGCCGCGCAGGCGCTGGCTTACGGCATCGGTGGCACGCTCGGCGGAGTGGCGAGTGACGTCGCGATCCTGGCGCTGGGCCAGGTGCGCGCCGGCTACAGCGCGGTCTTCGGCGTGGAGGCCATGCTGTTCGTCGTCTCCGCATGGCTTGCGACGCACATCGCAACGCCGCACTCGGCCCGGGAACTCGAGGCCGAGCACCGCGGCGAGGTGCTGTGGGCGTACCGGCAATGATCACCAGTGAGCGAGCGCATGGAACGCGTTGACGTAGCCGTGGTGGGTGGCGGACCCGCCGGTGCGACCGCAGCGCACGAACTGGCCACCCGCGGCCTCTCCGTGCTGCTCCTGGACAAGGCGGGGCGAATCAAGCCGTGTGGCGGAGCCGTGCCACCACAGCTGCTGCGTGACTTTGCGGTGCCCGAGTCGCTGATGGTGGCGCGCATACGGAGCGCACGCATCGTCTCCCCAAAGGGGCGTGCCGTGGACATTCCCGTGGGTGACGGGTTTGTCGGAATGGTCGACCGCGACGTGTTCGATGAATGGTTGCGCGCGCGCGCGGCGCGCGCGGGCGCCGCGCGGCGCACCGGCATCTTCCACTCGTTCGAGCGAACGCCGGACGGCGACGTGGTGCTGCAGTACACGACCGGTCGCTCTCGGCACGACGAACGTGCGCGAGTTCGCGCCCGCTACATCGTCGGCGCAGACGGCGCGCTGTCATCCGTGGCGCGACAGGCGATCCCGGAGGCGCGGGAAGGAGAGCGCGTCACGGCGTACCACGAGATCATCGCCTCCCCGCCCCACGCCAGCGCCGAGTTCGATCCGACACGATGCGACGTCTACTATCGCGGCGCGCTCTCCCCCGACTTCTACGCCTGGATCTTTCCCCACGGCCCAACCACAAGCGTGGGGACCGGCTCATTCGAGCAGGGTTTTGGACTCAAGCACGCGGTGGATGCGCTCCGGCGGGACACCGGGCTGGACAAGACGGAGACGATCCGTCGTGAGGGAGCACCGATCCCCTTGCGCCCCCTCAGCCGCTGGGACGACGGACGCAACGTCGTGCTGGCCGGTGACGCGGCCGGCGTCGTGGCACCGGCGTCCGGCGAAGGCATCTTCTACGCGATGACGGGCGGGCGACTGGCGGCCGACGCCGTGGCGGCGGCACTTGCCACCCGCAGCGCGAGCCAGCTGGCGCAGGCGCGCAAGCGCTTCATGTCCGAGCACGGCCAGGTGTTCCGCGTGCTGCGCGTGATGCAGCACTACTGGTACGGCACGGAGGGACGGCGTGAGCGCTTCGTGGCCATCTGCCGCGACCAGGACGTGCAGCGACTGACGTTCGACGCGTACATGAACAAGCGACTGGTGCGCGCGAAGCCGCTCGCGCACCTCAAGATCTTCCTCAAGAATGTCGCGCACCTCACCGGCCTTGCGACGGCATGACCGGGATGTTCGCCCTCCCGTCCACCCCGGCGCTCCTGGCAACGCTGGTCGCCGCGCTCGTCGCGGTGGCTGGCGCGCGCGCAACGGAGCTGGGCGTCTGGTACCGCGAGTTGCGGAAGCCCTCATGGCAACCACCCGACTGGCTCTTCGGCCCCGTCTGGACGGTGGTCTACGTGTGTTGTGTCTGGTCGGTGGCTACCGCCTGGCCAGCACTCGCCCCCGGGCAGCGCACGACATACCTCATGGCCTGGGGTGCCAACATCCTGGCGAACGTCTGGTGGAGCGTGCTCTTCTTCAGGCGGCGGCGCCCCGACTGGGCACTTCGCGAGGTCGTCGTGCTCTGGCTTTCCATCGTTGGCGTGATGGCCGCGAGCTGGACCTCGGCGCCCCTCGCCTCGTTGCAGCTCCTGCCGTACCTCCTGTGGGTGTCGTTCGCCAGCGTGCTGAATGCCGCCGTCGTGCGGCTGAACGCCCCATTCCCGGAACGTTGATCCGATGCTGATCTCACTCGCCGTCGACTACCGGTTTGCGGATGTCAGCACACGGGAATTCTTCCATTTCAGCCAGGACCGGCTGCAGCGCCTGTACGCGAAGGTGGACCGGCGCGCACGGGAGGAGATCGTCGCGGTCCAGACGTGCAATCGCAGTGAGCTGTACGTCTGGCAGACGGCGGAGTCTCCTGAGGAGCTGGAGGAAGCGTATTGGCGCCTGGCCCGTCGCTGGATGGGCTCGGCCACCGGCGCGCGCCAGCTGATCGATGCGTCACGACGCCGCGAGGGGCGTGCGGCGGTGGAGCACCTGTTTCGCGTGGCGGCTGGCGTGGAATCCCAGGTGCTGGGAGACGGACAGCTCCTGGGGCAGCTGCGTGACGCCTACCGAGTGGCGGCCGTGCAAGGGGGCGCACGTTCCGTCCTGCATCGTTTCCTCGAGCGGGCCCTCCACGTCGGCAAGCGGGTGCGCTCCGAGACTGGCCTGTCGAGCGGACGGTACTCGGTGGGTGCCGAGGCGGCCGCCGTCGTCGGACGGCGGTTCGGGTCGTTAGGGGCGGTGCGCGTCGTGATCGTGGGATGCGGCAAGACGGGCGAGCGCGCGGCGCGACAGCTCATGAAGCTCGGCGCCCGCGACCTGGTGCTGGTGAACCGATCACTGGGACGCGCCGAACAGCTGGCGCAGGCGGTTCGCGGGCGTGCCGCGCCGATGGAAGCGCTGTATGGCGAACTCGCCCTGGCCGATGCCGCAGTCATTGCCACGTCGGCGTCGTCGCCCATCATCTGCACGGCACCGCTGGCGGCGGCGCGCAGCGACTCGCACACCGAACGAGAGCCGCTGCTACTCGTGGACCTCTCCATGCCGCGCAACGTGGCGCCCTCAGCCGCGGAGCTGACGTCCGTGGTGATCGTCGACCTGGACGCCTTGCGCCCGGCCCTCGCCGCAGCGGAGCGCGAGCGCATCTCCAGCGTCCCGGGGGCCGAGGAGATCGTGCAGGAGGAACTCGCCGACTTTCTCACGTGGCTGGCCGCGGCCTCCGCGCGCGAGGCGATTCGGCCCTTGCGCAAGGTCCTGGAGCGCATTTGCGTTCGGGAGGTGTCCTTTGCGTCTGGCGACGAAGTGGCACAGCGTACCGCGGAGCGCATCGTGGCCAAGGTCCTCGCCCGCCCGATGATCGAGCTGCGAAGCGCCTTGCTTCGTGGTGAGCCCCTGGACACGCTGACCGGTTCGCTGGTGCGCCTCTTCGAGCAGGGTGCAGCGGCGGAGCCTCACCCCGCAACGAACGCTGCACACTAGGAGCTTGATGCACTCCTCGCTCGTGCCGCCTCCTCCCCTGTCGATGGCTTCGCACGCCCCCCGCCCTCCCGCGGCCTCCGCGGCCCCGGTCTCCAGGCTCCTCGCGGCCGCTCGCGGCGAAAACGACGGCCGCCCGCCTGTCTGGTTCATGCGGCAAGCCGGGCGATACCTGCCCGAGTATCGCGAGGTCAGGAAGCGGGCCGATTTTCTGACGATGGTGCGAACACCGGAGCTGGCCGCGGAAGTGACGGTGCAGCCGGTGGAGCTCGTGGGCGTCGATGCGGCGATCATCTTCTCCGACATCCTCGTGATTCCCGAAGCGATGGGGATGCACCTGGTGATGGACGAGGGGAGCGGACCGCACTTTCCGACTCCCCTCCGGACGCGGGAGGCGGTGCGAGCCCTGCGGGCTCCTGACGTGGAGGACGCCATCCACTACACGCTTCATGCGATCAGGCTCA
>CAZVDJ010000387.1:0-4824 GCA_964626245.1 uncultured Gemmatimonadaceae bacterium | reverse complement strand
GCTCGACGCCGTCGCCGCGCACGAAGGCGCGCTGGCCGCCGCGCGTCGCCGTGAACCCGAGTCGACGGGTGCGCCGGATCGGGCGGCACACCGAGCGCAGGCGACGGATCTCCCGACGGTGTGGCGCGCCCCCGCGACCGACATGCGCCTCAAGAAGCGGATCGTGCGCGCGCTCATCTCGGAACTCCTGGTCGACGTCGACGACGCGGCGGCGCGGATCGACGTGATCGTGCGCTGGGTCGGCGGCGTGCACAGCGCCCTCGCGGTCCGCAAGCACCGCACCGGCCAGCACCGGAAGGCCACCGGGCCGGACGTCGTCGCGCTCGTGCGCGATCTCGTGCGCGTCTTGCCCGACGGCCAGATCGCGGCGGTCTTGAACCGCTTGGGGTACCGCACGGGGCACGGCAACACGTGGACCGGATCGCGCGTGGTCACGCTGCGCCACACCCATGATCTGCCCGTCTTTGATGCCACGCGCGCCGCGCGCGAGGGCGACATCACCCTGGAAGGCGCGGCTGCGCTGCTGGGCGTTAGCGCGACCACGGTCCGGACGCTGATTACGCGCCGGCTCCTCCCCGCGACGCAGGTCGTCGCGATGGCCCCGTGGGTCATTCGGGCGGCGGATCTCGCCAACGACGCCGTGCAACAGTACATCCGCGCCGTGCACGCGAGGCGTCCGCTCCCGCCAACAACAGATCCCGCACAGCTAACGCTCACACCATCAACGACATAGCGAGGTGACGTAGTATGTCGCAGGCCCGGGTGGCCCGAGGAGCAACGCGTTGGCGCCGTTCGCCACGAAGCGCATGGTGGCGAGCTCCTTGATGACCTTGGGATCAATCGACGGCTGCGCCTTCCAGTCGAAGCCGTCGAGCGTCTTGTGAAACGGGAAGCGCGCCATCTGCACGCGGAGCGCCTGATGCTTGTCCTGCTTGGACGCGACTTCAAGCGCCAGGAGCGACTGCAGGAACGCGCTGTAACTGAGCTCGCGCGCGGCCGCGTCCTCAAGGAGCGACGGCAGCGTCTGGGCGACGCGCGTGAGGCGGAGATGCTGGCAGTGTTGCGCGAGGAGCTCCAGCTCCGCGGCGGGGGCAAGGGGATTACCGCTCATGCGGAGCGCTCCTGCCACACCGCGCGGTCGGCGCCGCGCGACTCCTGCGTCGCCCAGCGCTCGTACACCAGGAGATCGCGCGTCGCGACGTCGCCGGTGCCGGTGTAGCGCGGATCATACTGCGGCGGCTGCACCGCGAGCGGCGACTGATCGACGCGGAGCAGGCCCGCGTAGTGCGCCGGCTGCATGACCACCTGCTGCCGGCCCTGGCGTGCGTGCGTCGCGACCACGGTGTCGCGGTGCCAGATCGTGAAGTCGCTGGCGTGCTCGCGCACCGACACAGTGGCCCCGACCAGGTGCGCCGGGACGCTGTAGCGCGAGCCATCGATGCACACGAGGGCATCGCTCGCCACCACGCGCTCGCGCACGTGCGTCCAGGCATAGGGCGGCCGCCCATCGAGCGGTGTGAGCGCTTCGCGCGCGAAGCGCGTGGCGGGGCGTTCATGCGTCGTGCCGTGCACGCGCTGATCGGCGATGGTCGTGGTCCACTCGAGCAACCACGCATTGAGATGCGCCCACGAGTGAAAGCGCTTGCCGGCGAGGGCATTGTGCGCGACGTACTTCACGCCCGACTCCACCTTGCCCTTGGTCTGAGGGCGGTAGGGCGCACAGGCCCACGGGCGGAAGCCGTAGTAGCCGGCAAAGTCCGCGTAGGTCGGATGCCACCGGATCGATTCGCGCGTGTGCGTGAGCACCATCGCCTTGGCATTGTCGATGACCACACGGTCCGTCACGCCGCCGAAGTGCTGGAACGCCTGCTCGTGCCCGGCCAGCCACTCGCGCAACCGCTGGCGGGGGAACGCGACCGCAAAGCACCGCCGCGAGAAGCCTAACGTCATCACGAAGACCTGGGCCGCGACCCGCGCCTCGGCGATCCACACGCGTACCTGCCCGAAGTCGACCTGCGCCTGCTCGCCGGGCGGCGTCTCGAAGCGCACGGTCGCGACGCGCGGCACCGCCGCCTGCCGCAACGGGACGACCGCGCGACGCACGATGATTACCGAGCCATCGAAGCCCTGTTCACAGAGCTCGCGATGGAGCACGGCGGCATTGAAGCCGACCTCCGGCGCCCGCTGCGCGAGCCAGGGGCGATAGGGATCCAGCACGGAGCGGATGACCCGCCGCTGGCGCGGGCGATACGCGCCCTGCCGGCCCCACGTCCGGACCGTCTTGCGATCCAAGCCGTAAGCGCGGGCGACGGCGGCGACGGCCTCCCCGCGGGCGAGGGCCTGCACGACCTGCTCCACCACCGACTCCGTCACCATCACGTCCGCTCCGGGCCAAGGCTGGCCCGAACTTGCGGCCGGGACCAGCCCCGTCTCACCCGCCGGCGTCTGCGCCGCTCCCGGCTCCTGCACACCCACGCCCGTTGTCATAGCCCAACTCCCGCAAAGGGGGTGGGGAATTTGAGACGATCACTGGGTGGGGAATTTCACGCGATCACTGACACCCAGGATCCGATCAGCGCGGCCGGCCATCCCCTCGTGGCCGCCGGCGTGCCGGGCGTTGGCCAGCGGCCACTGCACGCACCCAGCGCGCTGACCGCTCCGAGTCCCACGACGTGAAGGAGTCCCACACGCCGCAGCGTGCGCCACATGGCGCGCCGTTTCATCATCCGCGTGAACCGCATGACCCACATGGGATACGTCTCATCGAGTAGGAAGTGGTGTTCGGACGACCGATGCCCGCGTCGCGGGGAATGGTCAAGTGGGAACGTCCGCGTGGCGCCCATCCGCCCTTGTCGCGCCCGGGAGTCGCTCACGTCTCCGCCGCGGTTGGGGTGCCGAGCGGCTCGCGTGTGCGGTCCTCGCCCGGCGCGTGCTCCCGCAACGCGCGTCGGGCTCGGCGGGCGGCGGTCTTGCCCTCGATCCACGCGTAAAGGGTCGGGAGCACGAGGAGCGTCAGGAGCGTCGATGTGGCCAACCCGCCGATCACGACGGTCGCGAGCGGCCGCTGCACCTCGGCGCCCGTCCCCTGCGAGATGGCGACCGGGATGAAGCCGATGCTCGCCACCAGCGCCGTCATTAGCACAGGCCGCAGTCGCGAGCGCGCGCCGTCCATCGCGGCCTCGTCTGGCGCGGACCCGTCCACCCGCAGGCGTTGCACCGTGGAGAGGAGCACGAGGCCGTTGAGGACCGCGACGCCGAAGAGCGCGATGAAGCCCACCGACGCGGAAATGCTCAGGTGCAGCCCTCGGACGTATAGGGCGATGACGCCGCCGACGGCCGCGAATGGCAAGTTCACGAGCACGAGCCCAGCCAGCGCCCACGACCGGAGCGACATGTACAGCAGGAGTGCGATCAGCGCGATGGAGAGCGGGACGACGTACTGCAGCCGGGCCATCGCGCGCTGCTGATTCTCGAACTGGCCGCCATAGGTGAGGAAGACGCCCGACGGGACCTGTACACGTTCGCGGATCGCCTGCTGCACCTCGGCCACGTACCCCCCCAAGTCGCGGCCGCGCACGTTGGCCTGTACGATGACGAGTCGCTGGGCGCGCTCGCGACTGATCTGCACCGGGCCGGACTCGGTTCGGATATCGGCCAGCTCGGCAAGCGCCACCCGCGCGCCCGACGCGGACGGCACGGTGATGCTGCCGATGCCCTCCGGCGTGTTCCGGTACTCGGGCGGCAGCATCACCACGGCGTCGATAGTGTAGGTGCCCGCGTCGGCCACGGGCGCGACGGGCTGGCCACCGACGGCCACGGCCAACGCTTGGCGCACCTCCTCCACCGGAATGCCGTACCGGGCCAGCGCTGTGCGATTCATGCGCACCGACAAGTAGCCCTGCCCCGACGTCGTCTCCACGAACACTTCCGCGGTGCCGGGCACCCGGCCCATCGCGGCGGCGACCCGCTCGGCCGTCTCGCGGTTCACGTCCGGGTCATCGCCGAACACTTTCACGGCGAGGTCACTGCGCACGCCGGAGATCAGCTCATCGAGGCGCATCTTGACCGGCTGCGTGAAGCCGAAGCCGACGCCAGGGATCTGGGCGTTGAGGTGCTGTTCCATCTCCTCGATCAGGTCCTGCTTCGTGCGCTCCGCCCCCCACTGATCGCGCGGCTTGAGCATCACGAAGACGTCCGACTGGTTCACACCCATCGGGTCGCTCCCGACTTCTGCGCGGCCGAGCCGACTGACCACCGTTGTCACCTCCGGCGTCTGTTTGATGACGCGTTCGATGTCGCGGTGCAGGGTGCCCGCGAAGGAGAGCGAGATGCTCGGGTCCTTGGTCGCCTGCACCAAAATGGACCCCTCGTCGAGCTCCGGGAGAAACTCGGTCCCGAGCCGCGGGACGAGGAGCATCGTCGCGCCGAAGAGGGCAATCGCGGCGCCGACGACGAGCGCAGGCCGTCGCATCGTCGCCCGGAGCACGCGGGTGTAGCGATGGTCGAGCCAGTGTTCGAGCCGAACGGCATAGGCCGACTCTTTCGCACCGCGGCGGAAGAGCCATGTCGCGACCGCGGGCACGGCGATGAGCGCCAGGAGCAGGCTGCCGAAGAGCGCGATGGCCACCGTGATGGCCATGGGGCGGAACATGCGTCCCTCGAGCCCCTCGAGCGTCATGATCGGGACGTACACGAGCATGATAATGAGGACCCCAAACACGATGGGGCGCCCGACGTCTCGCGCCGCCAGGAGTATGCGGGCCTCCGCCTCCGGCGCCGTCAGCGCGGGCCGCGCGGGTCGCGCGCCGCGGGCCGTCGTAGCCC
>CAZVDJ010000386.1:0-4831 GCA_964626245.1 uncultured Gemmatimonadaceae bacterium | reverse complement strand
CTCGATCTCCTGCTCCACGAAGAGCTCGTACTCGTGCTTGAGCGATCGCTGCGGTTGTGACGCCATGCACCCACGCCAGTTAGGCTGCCCCAAACCTAGGCGTTCTCGTAAGGCGCGCAAGTGGTGTCGTCATTCACTCGTTAGATTTCCCGCCTCCTGCCTTACGAGCGCCACTCACTCGTCATGCACGCCTGCCCATGACTGCTCTTCGACCGGTTGCGCCGGGCATTGCCTGTGGTGACCTGCTGCACCTGCAACGTCCCGAGGCGATCGCCGTCTACCTCATGGAGACGTCCGACGGCCTCGCGGTCGTCGATCCCGGCCCCTCGTCGTGCGAGGAGGCGCTGCGTGCCGCCATCGCGGAGATGGGGGCGTCGCCCGACGACCTGCGGCACGTCTTCCTCACGCACATCCACCTCGATCACGCCGGCATCGCGGGCTCGCTCGCGCGGCGCCTCCCCGACCTGCGCGTGTACGTGCACGCGCGCGGCGCCACGCATCTCGCCGACCCCGCGCGCCTCCTCGACAGCGCGCGCCGCATCTACCAGGGTGACATGGACCGCCTGTGGGGGGCGTTCGAGGCCGTCGACCCGCGACAGCTCGTCGTGCTCTCGGGTGGTGAGCGCCTGACGATTGGCGGACGCCGCCTGCGCGTGGAGTACACGCCGGGGCACGCCTGGCATCACGTGGCCTACCTCGACGAAACCTCCGGCGTGGCCTTCGTTGGCGATGTCGCCGGTGAAGCGTCGCAGCACGGGACGCCAGCGCTCCCCGCGGCGCCGCCGCCGGACATCGACCTCGAGGCGTGGAAGCCGTCGCTCGACCTGCTGGCCTCATGGGGGCCCGAGGCGCTCCTCCTCACGCACTTCGGGCCGGTACGCCACGTGGTCGCCCACCTCGATGCGCTCTGGGATCGCATCATCTCGTGGAGCCTTGCCGTCCGCGCATCGCTCAATGCCGGCGTGGACGACGACGCGCGCGCCAACGCGTTTGCCGACGCCGAAGTCGCGCGCCTGCGCGCCGGGCTCACGCCGGAACAGGCCGCGCACATCGACCGCGACTCGGTGCGCTCGTCCTGGTACGGCTTCGCCCGATACTGGCGAAAGAAGGCGCTCGCCGCCGGGTGAGGCGCCGTGCCTGAACTCCCCGAAGTGGAGTACGCCGCGCGCGTGGCGCGCGCGGCAACCATCGGCAAGGCGATCACGCGCGTTCGCGTCCTGCACCCGGCGCAACGACGCGCGCTCCCCGAGCGCGTCGCTCGCACCGTGGCCGGGGACGTCGTCCAGGCCGTCGACCGTCGAGGCAAGCACCAGCTCGTGCGGCTGGCGAGCGGCCGCACGCTGCACGTGCACTTTCGCATGACGGGCGACTGGCGGGTCCTCAGGCATGGCGATCCACTGCCTGGCACCGTGCGCGTCGCGATCGACTTCGACGATGGTACCTGCCTCGCCCTCCACGACGCGCGCGCCCTGGCGGTGGTCTCGGTGCACGACGCCGGCGTCGACCCCTGCGCCGACCTCGGGCCCGAAGCCGATGCCGCCGGCTTCAACGCCACCTGGCTCGCCGCATGTCTCGCATCCCGGCGGTTGCCCATCAAGGTGGCGCTGCTCGACCAGCGCCTCGTTGCCGGGATCGGCAACATCTACGCATCCGAAGCGCTCTGGTACGCTCGCATCGACCCGCGGCTCCCGGCGCACCGGCTCACCAGGACGCCGCGTGGCGGTTCACGCACGCCGTTGCTGGCCATCGCGGCAGGGGTCAAGCGCGCGATGCGCAAGGCGCTCGCCCATCCCGAGCGCTACTACGCCCCGGACGGCGTGAGCGACGCCGTCCGGTTCAACGTCTACGATCGCGAGGGCAGGAGCTGTCGCCGCTGCCGCACGCCAATCGCGCGCATCACCCAAGCCGCCCGCAGCACCTACTTCTGCCCGACCTGCCAGGCGAGTCCTCCCCGCCCGTAGCTCCTCGTCCTCTCGTCCCTCCCGGCTTCGCCCCTTCCTTCACCACGCGATGCCGTAATCCTCTCCGTGGTTTGAGGCGGCCCCCCAGAACGTCCGATGCAGGCGATCGAGCCAGATCGCCGTGATCGGCCCGGAGGTGAGTCGCTCCACCTCGAGCGTGTAGCCCATGCGCCGCAGCTCGGCGCGCGTCCACTCGGGCACCGATTCGGCCAGCAGGATGCGACCGGGGCGCGATTCATGATTCCCGAACGACGAGCGCATCTGGTACGAGTTGATGTTCGCCGCCTCGGCGGCTTCCTGCGGCGTCATGCCGAATTCCACGGTGTTCAGCAGGAACTGCAGGAGGTTCTGGTCCTGCGAATCGCCCCCTTGCACGCTGAACGCCATCCACGGCGCACCGTCCTTGAGTGCGAGCGAGGGCGTGAGCGTCACGCGGGGACGCTTGCCGGGGGCAATCACGTTGAACGGACCGTCTCCGGGGTGGGTGACGAAGCTCTGCGCGCGTTGGCTCAACCCGATCCCCGTGCGCCCCGCAATCACCGCGGGGATCCACCCCCCGCTGGGCGTCACGGAGATGAGCCAGCCTGACGAGTCGGCGGCCTGGATGGAGGTCGTGCCGGCGTAGAACGACGCCTTGAAGGCGTCGGCCGCCAGGTGCTCGCGCGCTTCATCGTCGGTGCCGTTCCCCTGAACTCCGCTCCGGACCGGGGCGGCCGCGGCGCCCGTCACGCTCCACGCATCCAGCAGCGGACGGAAGGGATTCGTCTCGCCCTGGAACGGATAAGGATCGCCCGGCTTGATCGTCGCGTCGTTGCGGTCCCACCGGATCTGTTCAAAGCGGGAACGCGCATACGCCTTCGACAACAGTCCCCGCATGGGTTCGTCCGGAGCAAACGCCGGGTCGCCGTAGTAGAAGTCGCGATCGGCGAACGCGAGCGACATCGCCTGATACAGCGTGTGGATGTAGCGCGCCGAGTTGTACCCCATCGACTTGAGGTCGGCGTGTTCGAGGATGTTGAGCGCCTGGAGCAGGGCGGGTCCCTGCGTCCACTGCTGCAGCTTGTAGACCTCGAGGCCGCGATACGTGGTGGCGACCGGTTCCTCGACCTTCACCTGCCACCGGGCAAGGTCCTCGCGCGTGAAGAGTCCTCCCTGTTCCTGCACGCTGCGCACGATCTCCTCGGCGATGTCTCCCTTGTAGAATCGATCGTAGGCCGCGTAGATGGCCGCCTCTCGCGACTTGCCGGCCGCGAGCGCCGAGCGTTCGGCCTCCACCAGCTTGCGCAGCGTCGCGGCCAGGTCGCGCTGCACGAAGATCTCGCCGGCAGCAGGTGCCTCGCGCGACTGCCCAAGGTGCGGCAGCATCACCGCCGGTGCGTACTTCCACTGCTTGAGCCGGCCCTTGTTCGACTCGATGCTGTTGGCGGTTTGTGCCTCGATCGGGTAGCCGTCGGCCATCTGGATGGCGGGTGCCAGCACGTCCGCCAGCGAGAGCGTGCCGAATTCCGCGAGCATCGTCATGAGGCCGCCTGGGGTTCCCGGCGTCACCGCGGCGAGCGGCCCGAACTCGGGCGGCGCGTTCATCCCGCGCGAGCGATAGAACTCCGGGGTCGCGCCGGATGGCGCCACCCCCAGTGCGTTGATCCCGATGACCTTCCTGAGCCCCGGATGATAGATGAGGGCCTGGGTCTCGCCGCCCCAGCTGAGCACGTCCCACATCGTGGCGACGGCGCCAAGCATGGCGCAGGCCGCGTCAATGGCGTTGCCCCCCTTCTGGAAGATCATCGCGCCGGCGGTGGCTGCGAGCGGTTTGCCCGTGACCGCCATCCAGTGTCGTCCGTGCAGCGGTGGCTTCTGGGTGCGTTGCGCCTGAAGCGACGTCGCAGCCGCCGCAGCGGTGGCGAACAGTGCGAGTGCGCCGGCGACGCAGCGCGTCGCGCGCCGCTGGGCGGAGCCTGGACGTGGGGGCATGGGACGGAACGCGAAGGGAGGAGTGCCGATGGCGTGACTCTATCCTCCCGTCGGTACGCGCCGAGCGCCAGCCCCCGTCGGTCGTGGCCGTGAGGTGCGCGCCCGGCACGTCTCGCGCGGCGTCAGCTCCGCACGTCCAGGATGGCCCCCTTCAGGTAGCCGGTCTCGGGCACGGCGAGCAGTTCGGGATGGTCGGTCGGCTGCACGCGGAACTCGCGCAGCGTCACGTGGCGGCCGCTGTCGGCGGCCGCGTCCTCGAGCATCTCGAGGAAGCGCGGCTTGGTGACGTGGAAGCTGCAGCTGGCGGTGAAGAGGATGCCACCCGGGGCGAGCAGCCGGAGGGCGCGCACGTTGATCTCGTGGTAGCCGCGTAGCGCGGCCGGGAGCGAGGCGCGGTTCTTTGCGAAGGCGGGCGGGTCGACGACGATCGTGTCGAAGCGCTCGCCGGCGCGCTCGCGCTGCCGCAGGTCGTCGAAGACGTCGGCCTCGACGAAGCTGATGTTGCGGCGACCGTTGCGGGCGGCATTGTCCCGGGCGCGTTCGAGCGCGGCGGCCGAGGCATCGATGGCCACCACGTGCTCGGCCCGTTCCGCCAGATGCAATGCGAACGAGCCGTGGTAGGCGAAGCAATCCAGCGCGCGACCGCGGGCCAGCGCCCCGATGCGATGACGGTTCTCACGCTGGTCCAGGAAGGCGCCTGTCTTCTGTCCTGTCCAGGGAGCCGCCAGGTAGCGCACGCCATGCTCGTGCACCTCGATTTCCTGCGGGACCTCACCGTACAGCAGCGTAGTTTCGCGTGCGAGTCCTTCCCGTTCGCGAACGGCAGCGTCGTGGCGGGCGAGGATTCCGCGGCACCCGGTCAGCGCCTGCAGGGCCTCGGTGATCTCGGTGCGAAAGGC
>CAZVDJ010000385.1:0-4837 GCA_964626245.1 uncultured Gemmatimonadaceae bacterium | reverse complement strand
GGCAACCTGGATGGCGCGGGACCGCTGCGCGCGGTTCCACCCACGCTCGTCCTGCGCCGGTCGCCCGCGCGCATCGCCGCCAGCGCCGCGCGCCTGCTGGCGGAGCGCACGGGGGCGGGCATCACCGTGCACGGGAGCCTCATCGCCTCGGGGCCCGACTCGGTGCGCGTGACGGCCACCATCCACGAGGTGACGAGCGGCCGCTCCGTCGACGTGCAGCTGAAGGACGCCACCGCGCGCATGGACCGACTGGCCGACTCGCTCTCGGTGGCCATCCTGCGGGAGCTGGGCCGCACGCGGGCCATCGGGGCCACGCGCCTCGCGTCGTTAGGGTCCTCGTCGCTCCCGGCGCTCAAGGCGTACCTGCAGGGGGAGCAGGCCTTCCGCCGCAGCGACTGGGACTCGGCGGCGGTGCATTACGAGCGCGCGGTGGCGCTCGATTCCACCTTTGCACCTGCGCTGCGCCACCTGAGCAACGCCCTGAGCTGGCGCCTGACGCCCTCGCTGGAGCTGTCGGCCGACGGCTATCGCTACGCGTTGCGGGCGGGGGCGCTCAACCGCGGGCTCACGCCGCGCGAAAGCGTGCTGGTGGCCGCCGACTCCCTCTTTGCCGCCCTGCAGGTGAAGCCACCCGGCGCGGGCGGCGGCGCCACCACCGGACTGGTGCGCCGCCTCACCACCCTGCTCGAGGATGGTGTCCGTCGCTTCCCCGACGATGCGGAGATGTGGTTCAAGCACGGCGACGTGCACTACCACTTCACGCGCTTCGTCTTTCCGTCGCGCAGTTCCATGCGGACCGCCCGGCAGGCCTTCGAGCGCGCCATCACGCTCGACTCCGCCTTCGCCCCGGCGTACATCCACCACATGGAGCTCGCGGCGCACCACCAGGACGTGGCGGCGCTGCGGCGCTCGGCGTCGGCCTACCTGGCCCTGGGGTCGCACGACGTGCACGCGCGCAGCATCACGCTGGTGCAATCGCTGCTGGACACGCGCACCCGTCGCGAGATGCGGGGCGATTCCGTGATCGCCGCGGCCACGCCCGAGGTCCTCCAGGCCGCCTTCGGCACGGTGGTGCCGCTGATGGACTCGGCCGAGACGCAGGTGCTGATGTCGCGCACGCTGTTCGAGGCGTCGCGGGACGGCAAGGCGCCCGCCCCGATGTCGCGCGACGCGCGCCGCGGCTACGCACTGAGCCTCCTGATGCGCGGCCACCTGTCGCAGGCCATGGCCAGCGCCGACAGCGACCAGGCGCTGCCGCTCCTGGACGCGGCCCTGCTGCGCGCCCCAAACGCCGACAGCGCTTCTCGCGTCATCGACCGCTGGTTCGACGACCCGTCCAAGGCACCGCGCATCGCGATCGGCGCGATCTACTGGTCGCTCACCGGCGACTCGGCGCGCCTCACGCGCGCGCTCGACATGGCCGCCAGCGGCAAGCTCCCCGCCCTCTCGGCCACGCTCGTGCCGGGCCTGCGCGCGGTGGCCAGGGGCGACACCGCGGCCGCGATCGCCGCACTCACGCTCGCCGACTCGGCCTGCGCCGGCTGGTGCTGGCAGGCGCGCCTCCCGCTCTCGCGCCTGCTGTCGGCGCGGCAGCGGGATCGCGAGGCGGCGGCGGTGCTGGAGCAGGACTTCCTGGCGTGGCCCACGCTGCGCGTGCTGTGGATGCTGGAGCGCGGGCGCGTCAACGAGCGACTGGGCGATCGTCCCAAGGCGATCGACGCCTATCTCTACGTGGCCAACGCGTGGCGCGCCGCCGACCCGCCGTTCCAGCCGTATGTCGCCGAGGCGAAGCGCGGGATCGAGCGCCTGCGCAGCGACCCGACGCGCAGCTGACGGAGCGCCCGCCATGCGCCTCGCCTTTGCCACGCATCGTGCCCTTCCCCAGCTGAGCGATGACGACCGCCTCGCGGCGTACGAGCTCCGACAGCAGGGTGCGGCGGTGGAGAGCGCCGTGTGGGACTCGCCGCTGGTCGACTGGACGCGCTACGACGCCGTCGTGCTGCGCTCCACCTGGGACTATCACGACCGCCCGGGACAGTACATCGGATGGCTCGCGCAGTTGGAGCGACTGGGCGTGGGGACTCTCAATCCCGCGCCGCTGGTGCGCTGGAACATGGACAAGCGTTACCTGGTCGACCTGGCGGGGCGCGGCGTGGACATCGTGCCCAGCGTCTCGCTCGAGTGCGGCGCGGCGGTGACGCTCGCCGAGGTGGCGGAGGCGGAAGGGTGGGAGGCGATCGTCTACAAGCCCGCCATCTCGGCGTCGGGAGTGCGCACCGCGCGCGTGGCCGCGGTGGACCGGCCGGCACACGAAGCCCCCTTCGCCGCGCTCCTCGCCGAGCGCGACATGCTGGTGCAGCCCTTCGTCCCGGCGATCCTGGAGGACGGGGAGTGGTCGCTGGTCTTCCTGGGCGGGCACTACAGCCACGCCGTGCGCAAGCGTGCGCGCCCAGGCGAGTTCCGGGTGCAATCGGAATTTGGAGGGACCGTGCAGGATGAGGTGCCGCGGCCCGCACTCGTGACGTGGGCGGAGTCCGTCGTGGCGCACGTGCCGCCGCCCTGGGGCTACGCGCGCGTCGACGCCTGCGAGTGGGACGGCGCACCGGTGCTCATGGAGCTCGAGCTGGTGGACCCCGAGCTCTTCCTCGCCCACCATCCGCTGGCCCCGCGCCGCCTCGCGGCCGCCGTGCGCGCGCTGGTGGGTGGGCGCCGCACGCCCGGGTCGGTGACGCCGCGCTCGGTCACGCCGCCGCGCGGCGCCTAACGAACGGCGGCGGGGTACGCGCGGGCCTTGGTCACCTGCACGGCGATCCGGCACCCCGGTTCGATCCCGTGGAGCAGCGAGCTGCGGCGCGGGAACTGGGCAAAGAGCGGCCCCACGCCATCGAGCGACGCCTCCACCTTCACCCGGTCCCCCAGGGGATGCACGCGCCGCACGGTGGCGACCCCCCGCTCGTCGTCGCGCCAGAACTTGAGGTCGTAGCTGCGCACCACCACGTGCAGCGCCTCCTCCGGGGCACGACGGTCGAGCGCGATGTCGAGCGGCCCCACCTGCACGCCGGTGTCGCTCGCCCGACCGCTCAGGACGTTGGCCTCGCCCGCGAAGCGGGCCACGAACTCGGTCGCGGGATCGTCCATGATCGCCAGGGGCGAGCCCACCTGGTCGATGCGGCCCCGGTTCACCACCACCACGCGGTCCGCCAGGGCGAACGCCTCCTCCTGGTCGTGCGTCACGAAGAGCGACGTGACCCCCGTCTCCTCGTGCAGCTCGCGGAGCCAGCGCCGCAGGTCGCCGCGCACCTTGGCGTCGAGCGCCGCGAACGGCTCGTCCAGCAGGAGGATGCGCGGGTGCGGGGCGAGGGCGCGTGCCAGGGCCACCCGCTGCCGCTGTCCACCCGACAGCTGCGACGGGAAGCGCCGCTCCATGCCGTGCAGTCCAACCAGCCGCAGCAGCTCGGCCACGCGCGCGCGTACCTCGTCGCGCGCCGCGCCCTGGGCCTCCAGCCCGAAGGCCACGTTGTCCGCCACCGTCATGTGGCGGAAGAGGGCGTAGTGCTGGAAGACGAAGCCCACGCGGCGCTCCCGCGGATGCTGCCGGTCCACCACCTCGTCCCCGAGCGTGATCGATCCCTCGTCAGGCTGCTCGAGCCCGGCGATGATGCGCAGGATGGTGCTCTTGCCGCCACCCGACGGGCCCAGCAGGGCCACGAGTTCCCCCGACTCGACGTCGAACGAGACGTCGTCCAGGGCGATGAAGGCGCCGAAGCGCTTGCTGACGTGGGAGACGGAGACGTTCATGGGTCTGCCTTGCGGTGCTTGAACCGCTCGATGACGAGGAGAAGGAGCATGCTCACGACGCCGAGGAGGAGCGCCATGCCGTACGCACCGGCGTTCTGCCGCTCCTCGATGGCACCGTAGATGTACGTCGTGGCCGTCTCGGTCCGGCGCGCGATCGCCCCGCCGAGCACCAGGACCGCGCCGAACTCGCCCAGGGCCCGGGCCGCGGTCAGGGTGATCCCCAGCAGCAACCCCTGGCGGATGTTGGGAAGCGTCACCAGGCGGAACGTGCGCCACGCGGACGCACCGAGCGTGCTGGCCACCTGCTCCTCGTCCTCGCCCACCTCCACCAGCACGTTGGCCACTTCGCGCACGGTGTACGGCAGGGTGACGAACAGGGTGGCGATGACCAGGCCGGGGGCGGCAAAGGCGACGCGCCATCCTGCTCCATCGATCAGCGGCCAGAACCAGCCGTCCCTCCCCAGCAGGAGGAGGAAGGCCAGGCCGATCATCACGGGCGAGATGGCCAGGCTCAGGTCGATCAGGGCGTCGAGGAGGCGCCGGCCGGGGAAACGGTGCCTGACGAGTACGAGCGCCATCGCCACGCCCATCACCGCATTCACCACCACCGCCGCGAGCGTGAGCCAGAGCGACTGCACCAGCGCGAAGCGCGCCTCGGGGGCGGCCAGCGCGCGCACCACCGCGGTCATGCCGATGCGCAGCGTTTCCACCACCAGCGCCGCCAGCGGGATGACGAGGATGAGCGTGAGGTAGAGGACGACGCCGCCCACGATCGCCACGCGGGCCGGGGTCCAGCGGAACGTCGACCAGGTGGCGTCGGCGGCCGGCGCGATGGCGGCCATCTCACGCGTGGGACGGGCCCGCTCCGCGTCCGGCGCGACCACGGTGGCCGGCACGGCGGAGGGGAGCGTCAGCGGTGCGACGCTGTACGCCGCGGCGGTGCGCGCGGTGTGCGCGGCCTGCCGGGTAGGCTGCAGGCGGCGGCCTGGCAGGGGCTGGTTAGGCATCGGCCGGCACGGTGCGACGCGCGACGGCGCGG
>CAZVDJ010000384.1:0-4846 GCA_964626245.1 uncultured Gemmatimonadaceae bacterium | reverse complement strand
CGATGAGCAGGACCGTCCGCCCCTGCTGCGCCATCATGTACGACAGGTTGGCCAGGGTGAAGCTCTTGCCGATCCCGCCCTTGCCGTAGATCGCGATGATCTGCGTCTCCTTCTTCACGTCCGAAGGGAGCGCGGGCTCCGGCGCGATGGCCGCCTCCTCGCGAAGGGAGCGGTGCAGCTGCACGAAGCCGTTGGTCGAGCCCATGTCAATCATGCGACGTGACTCCAGTCCAGGACCATCTTGACGCAGGCGGGATCATCGAACGCGGTGGCGTACGCCGCGGATGCGTCCTCCGCGCCGGTGTGGTGCGTGATGATGTCATCGAGGTGCAGCGTGCCGCTGTTCGCGAGCGTGGTCACCGCCGCCAGGTCGCTGGGCTGCCACTGCGCCGCAATGCGCAGACGGGCGCCCCGCATGAAGGCCGGGGTGAAGGCGAAGGCAACCGTGTCGGCGCTGTAGAAACCGGCGAGGCAGAGCTCACCGCCAGGCGCAAGTCGTGCGATCAGGGGATCGATGAGCGACAGGTCGCCGCTCACGTCACAGATCGCGGCGTAGTCGCGCCGCGAGTCGGTGGTTTCGTCCACCACGGGATAGCCGATCGCGCCTTGCCGGCGGAGCGGGTGCCGCTCCCACACGGTGGGGACGCGCCCGGGCTCAAGGATCATCGTGAGTCGCGCGAGCAGTCGTCCAAGCGCGCCGTGTCCCACGATGAGGTCGGGCAGCACGCCCCTGCCGCCCCGCAGCGCGTTGTACGCCGTCGCGGCGAGCGCGAGGAGTGTGGCGCGCGCTCCAAGGGAGTCGACGACGCGCTGCGTGCGCGTACCAGGGACCACCAGGCGCCGAGCCGAGCTCCCGAACAGGCAGTGCACGTCCGGGAAGCAGTGGGCGCCACCTACGAAGACCCGCTCCCCGATGCGACGCCCGGATGCGTGGCCCGCCTCGACGACCCGACCCACGGCTTCATATCCAGGGACCAGCGGGTATCCCATGCCGGGAAAGGCCGGCATGGTCCCACTCCATAGAAGGCGCTCCGTCCCGGTACTGATCCCCGACCACTCGACATCCACCATCACGTCGCCGTCCGTAGGGGGCGAGAGCGCGAGGCGCTTGAGTCCGAGGGTCCCTGGTCGTTCGAAGACGACCGCCGTGGTGTCCACACGCTACTCCGTGGGGGATACTGTTGAGTGTCAATGTACGCGGACGGCATAGACTGTCAACATATAATTACAGTTGGTGGCGTGCGGGAAGCGCCGGATCGCGCAGATGGAGCAGTGCGCCCGATCCTGGGCTGAGTGATCCCGCTACGTGTCTGCCGCGAGAATCGACGCGAAGACGGGGTAGCCGGCGGAGAGCAGTCGGGTCCGGCGAAAGCCGGCGTCGCGCATGAGGGTGGTCATCTCCTTGGCTGAACGGCAGCGGCCGCGCCCCATCGCCCGCAGGTAGAAGGAGAAGTACGCCTCGCCCACTCGGCGCGCCCCAGTGACGCCGGTCATCGGTTCGGCCACGATGAGGGTGCCGCCGCGAGGGAGGGCGGTCCTGATCCGGCGAAGGAGCGCCGCAACTCGGCGGTCGTCATGGTCGAGCAGGACGCGCACGAGGGAGATGACGTCGGCTCCCACGGGAAGCGGATCGGCGTGGAAATCTCCGCCGAAGGACTCGAACCGGTCGACCAGTCCGCGCTCCGCCATGCGACTGGTCGCGCGCTCGGCGACCGCGGGAAGGTCGAAGAGCTGCAGGCGAAGCCGTGGGTATCGCTCCGCTACCTCCCCCAGAAAGGCCCCCTGTCCTCCGCCAACGTCCAAGAGGCAGTCCTTGCCCTCGAGAATACGTGAACTGAGAACCTCATGTGCAATGGGCGCAACAGTTTGCGCCATCAGTTCGCTGTAAGCTGCCACCGTCGACGGCGCGAGCGCCTGCGGCGATGTCGTCTCCGCGTACGGGAAGAACTGCCCTACCGCGGAGTTGCTACCGGAACTCCTCGTGAGGAGGGCCAGCGGGTCGGACAGGTCGGTGTACAGGAGCGCGTTGTGGGCCACCATTCGCGTAATCGCGTCCTGCGCGAGGATGGGGGCCCCTAGCGCGCCGAGTCCAATGCGACCTCGCGATCGGGGTGCGACGAGCCGCAGGGCAGTAGCCGCTTCGATGAGCCGCTCGACCGCATCTATTGGAAGGCCACTGTCGATCGCAATCTCCGATGCGGTCATGGGCGACCGGGAGAGCTTCCGGAAGAGATCGAGTCGACTGCACGCGGCGAGGGTCTGCGAGTAGACGAAGCCCGCCGTGATATCGAACAGGGCCTGGGCGCGGGATCGGGCGATCGATCGAACGAATGGCAGGCGGGCTGCCCATCGATGAAAGATCGGGTCGGCGTAGATCCGGTCTCGCAGTGCGAGTAGCCGATCCGACAGGGAGTCCCTGGGGGCCGTAACGGGCCGCGCGATCTCCGCGATCGGGCCGAGCCTGGCTGGGCGACTTTCCACTCGAAGACCCTCGGAGTGTGCGACAACTGCGAATGGTCGCCGGGCCCTGCGCACGATCGGGAGGCGCTGCGCCACCCAAAGTGTCAAGTTTCAGCGACGCGATACTATGTCGTCATATTGCGACATCCGTCAACCGGCTGTACCGTTTGGTTGACACTTGATTGAGGTTCGCCGGTGCGGCACCGATTCCCTTTCGCGGCCATCGTCGGTCAGGACGAGATGAAGCTCGCCCTGCTCATTGCGGCGACGGACCCCTTGGTAGGTGGCGTGCTCATCCTCGGCCATCGCGGGACCGCGAAGTCGACGGCGGTACGCGCGCTGGCCGGACTGCTGCCACCCATCGCTGTGGTGGATGGCTGTCGTTACGGCTGCGACCCGGCTGGTAATGGTGATCGCTGCGACGAGTGCCGCGACCGGGCGCTGAGGGGCGAGAAGGTACGCAGCCGCAAGGAGGGGGTTCCCGTCGTGGACCTTCCCCTCGGCGCCACCGAGGATCGTGTCGCGGGGACGCTCGACATCGAGCGCGCGCTCCGTTCCGGCGAGAAGGCGTTCGAGGCGGGGTTGCTGGCCCGCGCCAATCGCGGCTGGCTGTATGTGGACGAGGTGAACCTGCTCGACGACCACCTGGTGGACTTGCTGCTGGACGTGGCGGTCTCGGGCGAGAATGTCGTGGAGCGCGAGGGGATCTCCATTCGCCATCCGGCGCGCTTTGTCCTTGTAGGGAGTGGTAACCCGGAGGAAGGCGACCTACGCCCGCAGCTGCTCGATCGCTTCGGGCTCGCGGTGGAGGTGCTCACGCCCAGCGATCCCGCCGTCCGCGTGGAGGTGATCCTTCGCCGAGACGCATTCGATCGGGACCCGGCTGGCTTCACGGAGCGCTGGCACCGGCAGGAGCTGGCGATACGCCGTCAGATCGTGCAGGCGCGGTCGCGGCTGGCCTCCGTCACCATGGCCCCGGAGGTGGTGACCGATATCGCGACCGTCTGCGCGCGTCTGGGGACCGACGGCGTGCGCGGCGAGCTGACGGTCTTTCGCGCCGCGCGGACGCTGGCCGCCCTGCGTCACGAGCCTGCCGTCACGCGGGACCACGTCCGCGCTGTGGCGGGGATGGCGCTGCGACACCGCCTGCGGCGCGATCCCCTGGACGAGACCAGCGCCTCGTCGCGCGTGGAGCGCGCCATGGCGGAGTCGTTAGGTGCCGTGTGACCATCGCCGAGGTGCGTTCCACCGACACCTCCGCGCCGTTGCCGCTCCCTGGCTGGTCGAGCGTGGGTGCAGAAGGTGATGACGCCGTGCGACGGGAAGGGCTGGCGACCCTTGCGGGTTCGCTGCTGGCGGTCGATCCGGCGGGGTTGGGAGGCGCCGTGCTGCTGCGGCCAACCCACGAGGCGGCGCGCGCCTGGTGGCAGGCGCTCCGCGAGGCGATGGGCGAGGGGACACCGCTGCGCCGACTACCGGTGGGCGCGACCGAGGACCGTGTCCTCGGCGGCCTGGACCTGGCGGCGACGCTGGCGACTGGGAGACGCGTGGTGATGCGGGGCCTGCTTGCCGACGCGCACCATGGCGTGCTGGTGGTGCCCCTTGCCGAACGCATGCCGGGCGGCACGGTCTCGGCGCTGACCGAGGCGCTGGACTCGGGAGCGGTGCGACTGGAGCGCGACGGGGTCACGGCGCGGCACGAGGCGAGGGTGACCGTCGTGGCGCTCGACGAATCGGCGGAAGACGCAGGCGACGTGCAGGTGTCGCACTCGCTCAGCGACCGGCTGGCCTTTCAGCTGCAACTCCCCACGGCCACGCGCGGGGCGGCGGCGTGGCCGTCACCCGCGGAGGTGCGGGACGCCAGGGCCAGGCTTTCGCTGGTGGACCCGGGCACGGCGGCGGGTGCGCTGGTCGCGGTGGCCGAGGCGTTAGGTGTCGACTCGTTGCGCGCCTGCGTGCTGGCGGCGCGCGTCGCGCGGGCACACGCTGCCCTCGAGGGACGGTCGCGCGTGATGGGTCCCGACGTGGAGGTCGCGGCGCAACTCGTCCTCGCGCCTCGCGCGACGCGACTACCGCCAGAGCGCCACACCGATGACCCGACGCCCCCGACGCCGGCGCCACCGACGTCCGACGGGGGTGAGCGCGACGAGAGCCAGCCGCACCACGAAGGACTCCCCGAGGAGATCCTGCTGGAAGCCGTGCGGGCCCTCCTGCCGCCGGATCTCCTGGCGCAATCGGCCACGTCGACCCGTCGGCGAGTGCACAGCGCGGGACGACGCGGGCGCGAGCGAACCGGGGGTGAACGTGGTCGCCAGCTTCGCTCGGCCCCCGGACGGCTGGAGGGCGGGCGCCGCCTCGACGCCGTCGCGACACTCCGGACGGCAGC
>CAZVDJ010000383.1:0-4874 GCA_964626245.1 uncultured Gemmatimonadaceae bacterium | reverse complement strand
CCTTCCAGTCGCAGCGTCGCCGGCGCGTTCCAGGTGCGCAGCACCTCGTCCGCGACCTCCCGCGGCAGCACGCGCTCGTCCGGCGCCTGCTGCGCATCGCCCCGCTGTGGCGCACCGGTCGTCACCGCGCCCGCCAGCACGGCGGCGGCCACGACACTCACGAATACCCGACGTTCTCGCATATCGGCTCCAATGATGGCGAACGGAACACGCGACAGGCACGCCGCGTACCGCCGCACGGCGCCAGCGCCTGAACAGTGTCCGGCAACAGCTTCCACGTCTGTCGTCGGAACGCCGACCCGCCCGCTGTCCCCGCGTGGGGTCAGGTGGGGTGTGTCAGATTGCCCTCGGCCGCAATCTCCAGCCGCTTCATGCGGCGATAGAGATTGGGGCGATCCGTCTGCAGCCGGCGGGCGGCCTCGGCGATGTTGCCCCCCGACGCCGCCAGCGCCCTCGTGATCAGGAGCCGCTCGTAGTCGTCGAGCAGCGCGCTCAGCGGGGCGTCGAGCCCGGACGGATCGGGGAGGTCATGCACCCGCGAGGCACGCGGCCGCTCCTGCTCCGCGTCGTTGTCCAGCGCGATCACGCGGCGCACGTCCTCGCCGCGCACCTGCTGCCCCGGGTGCAGGATGATCAGGCGTTCCACGATGTTCCCCAGCTCGCGCACGTTCCCCGGCCAGCGGTAGCGCGCCAGCAGCTGCAGCGCCTCATCGCTCCACGCGGGGAGGGCGCGCCCCGTACGCTGCCGGGTGAGCGAGGCGAAGTGCTGCACCAACGCCGGAATGTCGTCCGGCCGCTCGCGCAGCGGCGGAAGCGAGACGGGGATGACGTTGAGCCGGAAGAAGAGGTCTTCGCGAAAGCTCCCCTCGCGCACGGCGCGCGCCAGGTCCTTGTTGGTCGCCGCCACCAGCCGCACGTCGACGCGAATCGGCTTGCCACCGCCCACGCGCTCGATCTCCCGCGCCTCGATGGCGCGCAGCAGCTTGGCCTGCGCCTCGCTCCCCAGGTCCCCCACCTCGTCCAGGAAGAGCGTGCCGCCGTGCGCCAGCTCGAACCGGCCGATGCGCCGGTCGGTGGCACCGGTGAAGGCGCCACGCTCGTGGCCGAACATCTCGCTCTCCACCAGGTCGCGCGGAATCGCGGCGCAGTTCACGCGAACGAACGGTCGGTCGCGGCGCGGTGAGCCCAGGTGGATGGCGGCGGCCGCCAGCTCCTTCCCCGTCCCGCTCTCGCCCGAGATCAGGACGCGCGCGTCGGTGGGGGCAATGCGCGCGAGCAGCGCCCGCGTGGCCCGCATTGCCCCGCTCTCCCCGATGAGTTCCCCCGCCAGCCCCAGGTCGGCGCGCAACGCCTGCGCCTCCTGCTTCGCCAGGCGCAATTCCAGCGCCGACGCCAGCGACAGGAGCACGCCTTCGGGCGTGAGCGGCTTCTCCAGGAAGTTGAACGCGCCCAGCTTGGTGGCCCGCACCGCGTCGGCCAACCCCGCCTTCCCGCTCATCATCACGACCGGCAGCGTGGGATGGCGCTCGCGCAGCGCCGCCAGCACGCCAAGCCCGTCCATCGGCCCCGGCATCATCAGGTCCAGGAGCACCACGTCGGGCTCCGCCTCGGCGGCCATCGCCAGCCCTTCCACGCCCCCCGGCGCCTCGCGCACCTCGTAGCCCTCCGACGACAACAGCGCGCCCACCATCCGCCGGATGTTGGGCTCGTCGTCGACGATCAGGATCGATGGCACGCGGACGCTGCCGGCCTAACGATCGGTGCGTCGCTCGGCCGGGATCGCCTCCCGCGCCGCCGCCTTCGCACCCTCCGCCGGCCACTCGGCCAGGGGATTCGGCGACGGAAGCGCGCGCATCTCGCCCATCAGCTTGTTGGTGAAGCGCTGCCCTTCGGAAATGCGCTCCACCTCGATCGCGATGGCCTCGATCGCCTGTTCCATTCGGTCCAGCCGCGGCTCGAGCTTCCCCGGCGCCGCCGCCACTGGCGCCTGCCCGCGGCGATCGAGCCATCGACCGAACGCGCGCGCGAGCGGGACGCCGATGGCGATCACGGCGACCGTGACGAAGAACATCTCCGTCATCCGGATCGCCCCCTCGGGGATGACCTCGGGCGGGATGGGGGGAGGCGGGGGCTCGGTGAGCGCAAAGGTCTCACCCCCCTGCGCGCGGGCGAGTTGCGCCTGCAGCGACGAGAGGCGCTCCTGTGCCGCCTCCAGCTGGTCGGAGATGGCGCTCGCCGCCACCTCGTTGAGCCCGGGCACCAGGCGCGACGACAACGCCTCGATGCTCGCGCGTTCCGCCGCAATCTGTCCCTGCAACGCATCGAGCATCGCCTGGGCATTGGGAAAGCCCGGCGCGATGACCGGCGCCCCCGCGGCCGTGGCCGGGGGCTGCGGCGCGTCCTGCATCTCGTCGAGCAATGGGTTCTCGAGCATCGGCACGGTTCCCGTCAGCTGGTGTGGGACGGCGGAAGCGCGGACTCCGCGGGTGGGAGGCGCTCGGCGATGATGCGGGCCGAGAGGCGCTGGGATTCGGACATGCGTTCAACCTCGACCGCGATGGCGTCGACGGCCTGCTCCAGGCGTTGCAGCCGCGACTCGGTGTCGGGATTGCCGCCCAGGCGCAACTGGTCGCGCATGTTGGCGCGGTGGGCAAGGGTCTTCACGATGGTGATCACGGTCCCGCTGAGCGTCCCCAGGACCACGGCGGCAAGCGCCACGTCTGCTCCGGCGGTCAGCATCATCGTGCGCGCCTCACGAGGCCGGGCGCTCGCCGGCCGGCAGCGCCGCCCCTTCCTTGCTGCGCTCCGCCAGCAGGCGCGTCACGAAGCGCTGCCCTTCGGAGATCCGCTCCACTTCGACCGCCATCGCCTCGATGGCCTGCTCGATCCGTTCCAGGCGAAGCGACGTGTCGCCATTGCCCGGCAGGAGCGTCTCCCGGTCCATGGCCCGCATGCGCTCGCGCGACTTGATGACCGTCGTGACGATGGTTGTGATCATGGCGAAGGCGCCCAGCGGCACCAGGATTCCGGGGTCCATCAGGCAGCCTCGGGTGAAGGGGTGGTGACGGGAAAGGTGAAGGTGATCGTCGTCCCCGCGCCCGGTGTGCTGGTCGCGTCGACGGTTCCATGATGCGCCAGAACGGCCTGTCGCGCGATGGCCAATCCGAGTCCGGTCCCCCCGGCCTTGTGCGTGACGTAGGGTTCCCAGATGGTCGGAAGGACGTCGGGGGCGATCCCCTTGCCGCTGTCGGCCACGGCCACGCTGACCGCGTCGCTCCCGTTGCGCGAGGCGCGCCGCACGCGCACGGCCACCTGGCCCGACCCTTCGCAGGCATCCACGGCGTTCAGGATCACGTTGCTCAGCGCACGCTGCAGCGCGTCGTGGTGCCCGCGCACCATGGGGAGGCCAGCGTCGGCGTCGACCGTCAGCTGGACGCCGGGAGGGACCGAGACCTGGGCCGTGTAGCGTGCCAGTTCGGCAAGGTCGACGTCGGCGGCGGGGCCGGTCGGAAGCCTGCCAAACTGCGAGAAGCTGCGCGCCAAAAGCTCCAGCCGGCGCGACTCGGTCTCCAGCACCTCCAGCGTCTCACGCTGGGCCTGCACGTCGTCGCGCCGCAGCCGGGCGATGGCGAACTGGATGGGAGTGAGCGGGTTCTTGATCTCGTGCGCCACGCGTTGCGCCGTCTCGCGGTAGGCGCGCAACCGCTCCGCCTCCAGCGCGCGCTCGCGCCCCACGGCCAGCTCCGCGGCCATGGCGCGCATGCGGTCTCGCAGCATGGCGAACTCCGGCGCGCCCCGCGCCGTCGCGTCGGGAAGCGCCTCGCCGCGCGCGATGTGTCCGGTCCACCCGACGAGTTCATCCAGCGGACGGCTCATCTGCCGCGACAGATGCCCGGCTACGCGCGACGCCGCCACCCAGAGCATTGCCAGCGTCACCAGCGCGATGCCAATGACGACGGGAACGAGGCGGGTGGCGAGGAAGCGGAATCGCCGGGCTTGCGTCACGGATTCTTCGAGTTCGAGTTCGTGGGCGCGGACCACCTCACGTTGCGCCGGTGTGAGTGGCGTCCCCTGCAACGCCTCCACGACCCGCTGTCCCGAGCTGGCCACGCGATCCCACGCCGCACTCCCCGAGAAGAGGGGGAGCGCCCGCGCCGCCACCACCCCCCACGCGAGCGTGAGCGCGAGGGCCGGCACCAGCGCAAAGAGCGAGAGGATGCCGAAGAGCCGGGTGCGGAAGCCGAGTGATTTCACGTACGCGCGGGGGAGGGGCGGGTTTCGGTAAGGTAGGCGGTGCCCGCCGCGCCGCGCGACATTCCCTCCACCCCTCCCGTCTCCCGTCTCCCCTCCCAAGACATGCACTCCCACACGAGCTACCTCACCTTCACCACCCGCAAGCGCCAGGAGATCATCGACATCACCGAGGAGGTGGAGCGCTGCCGGGCCGACGCCGGCATCGGCGAAGGGTTCGTTCTGGTGTCGGCCATGCACATCTCCGCCTCGGTCTTCGTCAACGACCACGAACCGGGGCTCTGGCAGGACATCCTGGACTGGCTCGAGGCGCGCATCGCCCCGTGGCAGCCGGATGCCTATCGCCACAACGCGGGGACGGGCGAGGACAATGCGGCCGCGCACCTCCGGTCGCTCACGGTGGGGCACGAGGTGATGGTCCCGGTCACCGACGGGCGTCTCGATCTGGGTCCCTGGCAGCGGGTCTTCTACGGGGAGTGGGACGGTCGCCGGCCAAAGCGCGTGATCCTGAAGGCCATGGGGATCTGAGCCGGGGCGTCGCACGGCCTCGGCCGGCCCCGACCCATTGTGTGATTGGGGGTGGCGAGCTACCCCGGTGCCTGCATTACATTTACGCGTCCAAC
>CAZVDJ010000382.1:0-4875 GCA_964626245.1 uncultured Gemmatimonadaceae bacterium | reverse complement strand
CGCTCGGCGAGCGTGCGCTCGAAGAGGCGCTCCTCGCGCCACCGCGCCAGCAGCTCCTGCTCCAGCTCCTCGGCCGGGCGGTCGGCCGGCAACAGGCGATAGCGTGACGGGCTCACACGCGCTCCAGCACGCCGGTGACCAGCGCCGTCAGCTGCGGCTCGGCGCGCGCCGCCACCGCGATGATCCGGTCCAGCGACGCCGGCTCGAGCGCGTCCGGCAGGCACAGGTCGGTGATGATCGACAGCCCCAGCACGCGCATCCCGCCGTGCACCGCCACGATCACCTCGGGAACGGTCGACATTCCCACCACATCGGCGCCAAGCGTCCGCAGCATGCGGTACTCCGCGCGCGTCTCCAGGTTCGGCCCGGTGACGGCCACGTAGACGCCTTCGCGAAGCGTGATCCCCTGACGGCGCGCCTCCGCGCGCGCCAGCTCGCGCAGCGCGGCGTCGTACGGCTGCGACATGTCGGGAAAGCGCGGCCCGAGCCGGTCGTCGTTCGGGCCCACGAGCGGGTTGTCGCCCAGCAGGTTGATGTGGTCCGACAGCAGCATCAGGTCGCCGGCCGACCAGAGCGGGTGCATCCCCCCGCAGGCATTGGACACGACGAGCGTGCGCGCCCCGAGCGCGCGCAGGACGCGCACCGGGAAGGTCACCTGCTGCAGCGAGTATCCCTCATAGCGATGAAAGCGCCCTTGCATGGCAACCACCGTCTTGCCGGCGAGCGTCCCGCACAACAGCCGTCCCGCGTGCGATTCCACGGTCGACAGCGGGAAGCCCGGGATGTCGCCGTACTCCACGGCCACCGGCGCCTCGATCGCACGCGCCAGTCCGCCAAGGCCCGTTCCCAGCACAATGGCCACATCCGGTGTCTGCGCGAAGCGCGCACGCACCACCGCCGCCGCCTGTTCTATCGCCTCGAAGGAATGCCCCACTCTCGTCTTCTCGTCTTCTCGTCTTCTGCCGTTCACTCCTTCACCAGCGAGTCGAGCCACTCGGGCTGCTCCACGCCCGCGGGGGGCGATGGTTCGCGGCGCGGCGGCGTCATGCTCGCCGAACTCGCCTCCGCCGCCTCGATCTCCGCCAGCTGCCGCTCGACCATCGTGCGAAGCTGCGCCAGGTAGGCGCGCCGCTGGCGCACGAGCGCCTCGAGTTCACCCTGGACCTTTCGCACCTCGTTGGCGGCGCGGGCCAGGATGCGCTCCGCCTCGGCGCGCGCCTCGCGCAGGATGAGTTGTCCCTCGCGCTCCGACTGCTCGCGCACCTCGGCGCGCAGCTGCTGCGCCGAGATGAGCGCCTCGTTCAGCGCCTTGTCGCGTTCGCGGAAGGCGCGCAGCTGCTCGTGGAATCCCTGCGCCTTGGCTTCCAGCGTCTGGCACTGCTTGGCCAGGCGCTCCACCTCGTTGGCCGCCTGCTCCCGAAACTGGTCCACGCGTGCGCGGTCGTAGCCGCGCAACGCGCTGCCAAAGTCGTAACGCCGGATGTCCAGCGGTGTCAGGTGAAATGACTCGTCGGTCATGGCGTGCGTTCTCCAAACAGGATCGTTCCCAGCCGGACCATCGTGGCGCCTTCCTCGACCGCCAGCTCGAAGTCGTTCGACATGCCCATGGACAGCTCGTGCGCGGCGTGCCCCGCCAGCCGCACCACGTCGCGGGCGGCACGAGCCGCGGCGAACGTCGCCCGCAGCTCCGACTCGCCGGCGTCGAACGGCGCCATGGTCATTACCCCTGCCACCTCCAACCACGGCATGCCGGCCAGCCGCTCGGCCTCGCGCGGCACCGCCGCCGCCTCGAACCCACCCTTGCTCGCCTCACCCGAGACGTTCACCTGCATCAGGACACGCAGGCGACGCCCCTCGCGCTCGGCCACCTGATGCAACGCATCGGCGAGCCGCTCGCTATCCATCGAATGCACCAGCGCAAACCGCGCAGCGGCCTTCGCCTTGTTGCGCTGGAGGTGCCCGATGAGGTGCCATGCGACCGGGACGTGCACCTCCTCCATCTTCGCGAGCGCCTCCTGCACCTTGTTCTCCCCTACCGAACGAATCCCGCAGTCCCACGCCGCCTGCACCGCGTCGGGGCCGTGCGTCTTGGTGACCGCGATGATCTCCACCCCCTGCCGGTGCCCGCCGCGCACCACCGCCTGCGCGATGCGATCCCGCACATCCTGTAGTCGTTCAGCGAGCCCCGGAAAAGGCATAACACACGAACCTATCGGAAGTTACACACTGATTCAAGTAAACCGACCCTCCCCCCGTCCCGGCCCGAGACGCGTTCCCACGCAACGGTAGGGCAGCGCAGCAGGCTCTCGACATAGCGGCCCGCAGGATCGCGCGCGCCCTCCCCGCCAAGGGCCACCTCTCCGAGGCGCCCCGCACTCCACATCCCGCCAAGTCGCGTCACGCGCAGCGTATCGATCGCGAGCAGCGACGAGGGCGGTCCGGCCTGCACAGGTTCGTACCACATGCCCAGCAATCGCCAACCCGCACCCGGCCGAACCGCCCCGCGATCGACGGATGAAACGGAAGCGGCGGCAAGGAGGGGGCGCCCCGCCGCCACGGACGCGGCGCCAATGGCCGCCAGCGTCTCGGAGCGTCCCCGCCACCGAGCGACGTGGGACGACGGGAGGATGGCGTGACGACGGTGCAGCTCCGCACGGTACCACCCCGCCCCCAGCAGCGGCACGGTGACGGTCGCGACGTCGCGGCGCCGCCCCTCGACGTGCTGCGCGTACCAGAGCGGGAAGGTGTCGTTGTCGCCGGCCAGCACCAGCACGGCGTTAGGCGGCAGCTCGCGCAGCAACTCGCGCGCAATGGCCGGCGCCAGCGCCGCGTCGGGAAGGCGTCGTCGGTCCACTGCGCGCCAGTTGAGCGCGAGCGGGACCACGGCGAGACCCGCGACTGCCCAACGACGAGCGCCACGCTGGAGGTTGGCCAGCGCGACCACACCGCATCCGCTCCACGCCCCTCCCACCAGGAAGGCCAGTGCGAAGAAGTAGTCGCGCTCGCGCGCCTCGCGCAGCGCACCATCGGGAAGCACGCCCCACCCATACGATGGCCCGGCGCGCAGGTTGAGGACGATCACCACCCCGAGCGAGGCGCAGACGAGCAGGAGCGCCAGGACGCGCCATCCGCGGCGATCGCGCGCGCGGTGCCACCGGGCACCCAGTACTGCCAGCCCAACAAAGGCCAGCGTCACCGGCGTCCGCCACGGCGAGACTCCCGGCGTGTCATCCAGCCCAGCCGCCAGCTGCCAGTCGGCGTACTGCACCAGGTTGCCGAATTGCAGCCAGAGTGGGGCACGCCGCGGCCAGAGCGGGGGCACGTCGTACTGGCGGCGCGCCACGACGTCGACCATCGCCTGCCAGGTGACGGGGTTTCCTTCATTCAGGCCGGGGTCGTGCTGCGCGCGCACCAGCATGACAAGGACGAAGCTGGCGCCCAGCGCCGCCAGCAGCAGCGCCGCCGCCGGCTCCCACCGCTCCACACCGAGGCGACCCCGCAGGTCGCCGGTGGGAAATGCCGCCGACGCGAGTGCGAGCCCGGCCCCGGCCAGCACTGGGACGAGCGACACCGTCCCGAGCCCCACGGCCAGACACCACGCGGCGGCGGGTGCGAGCGCCGCACGCAGGGAGACGCTACCGGCTGCGTCGCTGGACGCCAGCAGGATCACCGCCGGGCCGGCGACGAGCGCGCTGATGTGCAGCGGGACTGCCAGGCCAAAGGCGAAGGCCACCGCCAGGCGATGTCGCGCACTCCACTCCGTCCCGGCGCGCTCGGCGGCGACAAGGGTGAGCACCACGAGCAGCGCCGCGTGCGCGTAGACCTCCGTCTCCGTGGCACTCTGCCACCAGGTGGCGGTGGCGCCACCGACCAGCGCGGCCGCGACCCCGGCCACTGGGCGGCGCGTCCAGCGCGCCCCCAGCCAGGCCATCCCGCCAGCCGCAACCGCTGCCGCCAGCGCGGTGGCCACGTTGCTGGCGGCGGCAAGCGGCACCGGTCCGGTCACGGTGCCCCACGCGTTGAGTGCGGCCACCAGCAGCGGCGTCCCGGGCGGGTGCGGAATCCCGAGGGTGGCGATGGCGGCCAGGAACTCGCCGCTGTCCCACAGCGTGACGGTGGGCGCGAGCGTGGCGAGGTAGGCGAAAAAGAGGGCGCCGCCGCTGACAGCGGCGGCGCCCTGTGCCGTGCGGAGACGTACCACCCGTCGATCAGGCCGGGCTGACTTCCGGCCCTCCCAGCAGCGGTGGCACTGCCTTCGGTTGCGCCATGGGAACCGGCGTCACCGGAGTCGCCGGCGGCAAGGACGACGGCGGCAGCGGCGAACGCGGCGGGAGCTTCTCGCCGCGCACCAGGAACTCGCAGTCCTCGCGCGTGAGTGTCTCGCGCTCCAGGAGCATCTGCGCCACCGAGTCGAGCAGCAGGCGATGCTCGGTCAGCGTCTGCGCGGCGCGCGAGTACGCATCGTCGATCACCTTCTTCACCTCGGAATCGACGAGCTGCGCCGTCTTCTCCGACACCTCCCGGCGGCTCATGAGCTGCTGCCCCAGGAAGACTTCCTGCTCGTTGTCGCCGACGAGGATGGGGCCGATGGCATCCGACAGCCCCCACTGCGTGACGTAGCGGCGGGCGATGGCGGTGGCCTGCTGGATGTCGCTGGCGGCGCCGGTGGTCACGCGGTCACGCCCGAAGACGATCTCCTCCGCGGCGCGGCCCCCGTACGCCATGACGAGGCGCGCCTCGAGCTGTTCGCGCGTGACGGAGACGCGGTCATCCTCGGGGAGCGTGAACGCCACGCCTAACGCGCGCCCGCGCGGGACGATGGTCACCTTGTGCAACGGGTCGTTCCCCTTGACCATCACCGCGCACACGGCGTGG
>CAZVDJ010000381.1:0-4883 GCA_964626245.1 uncultured Gemmatimonadaceae bacterium | reverse complement strand
CCATCCGCGACCCGTCGCCTCCGGCCTGCCTAACGCACTTCCCGCATGCCTCCTTCGACCGCTGCCACCACCGCGCCATCCGACGCATCGGCGATGGTGCTCGATGCCGTCGCCGACCGTGAGTTTCCGCGCGTGCGGCAGGGGGCGGTGGCGTTCCTCAACAACGCCTCCACCGGCCCGCTGCCGGAGTCGTCGCTGCGTGCCCTGGCGGAGTTCGACGCGTTGCGCGCCGAACCGTGGCGCATCACGCAGGAGTTCCAGTTCGGGACGGTGGCGCGCGCGCGGGAGCTGGTGGCGCGCCTCATCGGCGCCTCGAGCGCGGAAATCGCGATGATGAGCAACACGAGCTACGGCCTCAACCTCGCGGCGCGGGCGTTGCCCATTGTCCCTGGCGACGTGGTGCTCACCAGCGATCGCGAGTTCCCGTCCAACATCTACCCGTGGATGGCGCTGGAAGAGGCGCGCGGCGCGCGGTTCGCGCGCATTCCGTGTGTTGATCGGCTGGCCGATGAGGCGGCGATCCTCGCCGCGCTCGACCGGCCGCGCGTCAAGGTCCTCGTCCTGTCCTGGGTCTCGTTCGAGACGGGCTACGCGCTCGACCTCGCGCGCCTGGGGCGCGCCTGCGCCGAGCGCGGGATCTTCTTCGTCGTCGACGCCATCCAGGGGCTGGGGGCGCTGCCCCTCGACGTGTCGCGGCTGCACATCGACGTCCTCGCGTGCGGCGGCCAGAAGTGGCTCCTCTCGCCGTGGGGGACGGGATTCGTCTACGTGCGGCGCGACCTCATCCCGACGCTGCGCCCCGTCGACGTCTCCTGGATGGCGGTTCGCGACTCCGACGACTTCACGCGCCTGCTCGACTACGACTTCGAATACCGCGACGATGCCCGCCGGTTCGAGATGGTGACCCTCCCCTTCCAGGAGTTTGCGGGGTTGAACGCGGCGCTCTCGCTCTTCTTCGAGGTCGGCGTGGATGCGGCGTGTGCGCGCGTGGCGGAGCACTCGGCGCGCATCATCGACTGGGCGAGCGGGCGCCGGGACGTGCGCCTGGTCTCCTCACCTGACCCGGCGCGCCGCTCGGGGATCGTCGCGTTGCAGCCGGACGATCCCGAGCGGACGAGCCGCGCCCTCACCCGGGCCGGGGTCATCCACTCGCTGCGCGAGGGGGCGATCCGGCTCTCGCCGCACTGGTTCACGCCGAGGGCCCACGTCGAACGCGCGCTGGCGGCGCTGGAGGGGGGAGGCGACTAGCGAATCGGCACGGGCGGGGCGTGGGCACGCCGCGCGAGTGCCACCTCGCGCGCCCCCTTCCGCAGCAGGAAGAAGCCGCCCTCCAGTGCGTCGCTCGTCGGCACCGTGAGGTCGTCGGCCGAGAGCCTGTTCCCGTTGACCGAGACCGCCCCCTGCTGCAGCTGGCGGCGTGCGTCGCCCTTGGACTTCACCAGGCCGCTTTCCACCATCGCGTCCACCACCGAGAGCGAGTCACCGTGCACCGCCGCGGCATGCGGAAGCTCGTCCCACAGCATCTCCAGCACCGCCAGGCGCAACGTGCGTGGGTCGAGCTTCCGGTCGAACACCACGCGAGACGCCTCGCGCGCGGCGTCGGCGGCCGCGTCGCCGTGCACGCGGGCCGTGACGTCCATCGCCAGCGCCTGCTGTGCCTCGCGCTTCTCCGGTGCCGAGGCCAGGGCGTGCTCCAGCGCTTCGATGGTCTCACGTGGCTGCAGCGTGAACATGCGCAGGTATCGCCCCGCGTCCCGGTCGTCGACGTTGATCCAGTGCTGGTAGAACTTGTACGGCGAGGTGCGCGCCGGATCGAGCCAGACGCTCGTCCCGGCGGCCGTCTTGCCGAACTTGCTCCCGTCGGCATTGGTCACGAGCGGCAGGGTGACGCCGTGCCCGTCCACGCCGGCCGCCTTCCGCAGCAGCTCGGTTCCCGCGGTGATGTTTCCCCACTGGTCGCTGCCGCCCATCTGCAACGTCACGCCATGGCGACGGTTGAGCTCCAGGAAGTCGTACGCCTGCAGGATCATGTAGCTGAACTCGGTGAACGAGATCCCCGTCTCCAGGCGGCTCTTCACCGAGTCCTTCGCCAGCATGGTGTTGAGCGAGAAGTGCTTCCCCGTGTCGCGCAGGAAGTCCACCAGCGACAGCGCCATGAGCCAGTCGGCGTTGTTCACCAGCCGGGCGGCGAACGGGCCGGAGAAATCCAGGAAGCGTTCGAGCTGCCGGCGAATCGAGGCCGCGTTCTCGCCCACCTGCTCCAGCGTGAGCAGGTTGCGCTCGGCGCTCCGTCCGCTGGGGTCGCCGATCATCCCGGTACCGCCTCCCACGAGCGCAACGGGATGATGCCCGGCGCGCTGCAGGTGCACGAGCCCCATCACCGGCACCAGGTGGCCGATGTGCAGGGAGGAACCGGTCGGGTCAAATCCGCAGTATCCGGACACGCCGGTGCCGGACAGGGCGTGCGGGGCGCCCTCGGTGTGCTGCTGGAGCAGACCGCGCCAGGAAAGTTCGTCAAGGAATGCAAGCGTCATGGGCCCAAGATACACGGAGAGCGCCGCGCCTCGACGGTCGCGCACCCGACGGTCGCGCGCCCGCCATGCCGAGCGTTAGCTTCCCTGCGCCACCTCTGCAGGCTGCCTCCGGGAGGACGCGCGGGACGTTCATCGTGACCGCGGGTACCACCGGTGGCACGGCTTCCGGTCACCGCCACCCGTCCGCATGGCGAGCAAGACGCCTCGATCGACCCGCCCCTCCTGGTTCGCGCGTCATCCGCGGCTGACGCGGACGCTCGCGCTCGGCACGACCTTCGGCGTAGCGGTGGGACTTGGCGGGGCCTACGGCATGTGGAGCCTCATCTGCCGGGGCAACCGCTGCCCCTCCATCGAGGTCCTGGAGAGCTACCAGCCCAAGCAGACCTCCAAGCTCTATGCCGTCGACGGGCGCTTCGTGGCCGAGCTCGGGCTCGAGCGGCGCACCCTGGTCCGCATCGCCGACATTCCCAAGGTGGTGCGCGACGCCTTCGTGATCACCGAGGACAAGCGCTTCTACGAGCACGGCGGCATCGACTACCTGCGCATCCCCGGTTCGGTGGTGGCCAACCTCAAGGCGGGGTACTTCGCCGAGGGATTCTCCACCATCACGATGCAGCTGGCGCGCAACATCTTCCCGGAGCACCTGTCGCGCGAGAAGTCGCTCATCCGCAAGGTCAAGGAGATGCGGGTGGCGGCACTCATCGAGGACAAGTATCCCAAGGACAAGATCCTGGAGCTCTACCTCAACCAGATCAACCTGGGGAGCGGTGCCTACGGGGTGGAGACGGCGGCGCAGCGCTACTTCGGCAAGCGGGTGCGCGACCTGAACCTGGCGGAGGCGGCGACGCTCGCCGCGATCCCCAAGGCGCCCGGACGCTACAGCCCGCGGCGCTCGCCCGACCGCGCCGTGCAGCGTCGCAACACGATCATCGAGCTCATGCGGCGCGCCGACGCGGTCAGCGACGCCGACGCCTCGCTGGCCAAGGCGTACCCGTTGCAGCTGGCGCGGCGCGTGGAGTCGGGTGACGTGGCCCCGTACTTCGTGGAGTGGGTGCGGCAGCAGCTGGAGAAGAAGTTCGGCGCCCGGCTGTACGACGAGGGGCTCAAGGTCTACACGTCGCTCGACCTCGACATCCAGACGGCGGCCGACCGCGCGCTGGAGAACCAGTTGCGCGCCATCGAGTCGGGGAAGTACGGCAAGTGGACGCACCAGACCTACGAGCAGTACCAGGCGCGCGGTGCCGCGCGCGACGACGGCGCGTCGTCGGAATCGCCGTACGTGCAGGGGGCGGTGGTGGTGGTGGAGCCACGCACCGGTGCGGTGCGGGCACTCATCGGCGGTCGCGACTTCGACGACTCCAAGTTCAACCGCGCCACGCAGGCGCTGCGGCAGCCCGGCTCCACCTTCAAGCCGATCGTCTACGCGGCCGCCGTGCAGGCGGGGCGCACGCCGGCCACGCGCGTGGACGACGTCCCCATCTCGGTGCCGCAGGTGGATGGCTCGCTGTGGACCCCGCAGAACTACGACATGAAGTTCGAGGGGTCGATGTCGATGCGGCGCGGACTGGCGCAGTCGCGCAACCTGGTCGCCATTCGCATGGGGATGGAGCTGGGCGAGCAGAGCGTGATCGACGAGGCACGCCGCTTCGGCATCTCCACGCCCATCCCGCCCTATCCGTCCATCTTCATCGGGTCGGCGGACGTGTTCCCGCTCGAGCTCATTGCCAGCTACGGAACGTTTGCCGCGCTCGGCGTGCGCTCCGCGCCCACGGCCATCCTGCGCGTGGAGAACCAGCAGGGGCAGGTGATCTGGCAGCCCAAGCCCGCGCGTGCCCAGGTGCTGTCGCCGGGTGAGGCATGGCTGATGGTGAACATGATGAAGGACGTCGTGCTGCGCGGCACGGCGGCAGGCTCGGTGTGGGGGGCGGGCTTCCGCGTCCCGTCGGCGGGCAAGACGGGCACGACGAACGACGGCGCCGACGTCTGGTACGTGGGGTACACGGCCGACCTGGTGGCTGGCGTCTGGATGGGCTTCGACAAGCCGCGCAAGATCATGGCGAACGCGCAGGGCGGGCGGCTGGCCGCGCCGGCCTTCACGCAGCTCATGATGGAGGTGTACCGCCGCAAGCCGGCCCCGCCCGACTGGCCACGTCCCGAGTCGATCGTGACCGCCGAGGCGTGCGGTCCCTCGGGGGCGTACACCGAGTTCTTCCTGGCGGGGACCGAGTTCGACAACGGCTGCGGCGAGGCGGCCCCCAACCCATTCGACCTTACGCCGCGCGCCGACACCGGCGCCCGCGCCGAGTCGCGCCCGTCGGCCGCCGCTGCAGCGGCGGCCGCGGCCCCGAA
>CAZVDJ010000380.1:0-4891 GCA_964626245.1 uncultured Gemmatimonadaceae bacterium | reverse complement strand
CACCAGCCATCAGCTCGAGACCTTCAATCGTCCGATGCAGCAGGCGGGGTATCGCACGGCATTCATCGGCAAGTGGCACATGGGGAACGATGCCACGCCGCGCCCGGGGTGGGACTACTGGGTGGCGATGCCCGGCCAGGGGCGCATGATCGATCCCCAGTTGTTCGAGGACGGCGCCATGCGCACCGTGCCGGGCTACATCACCGACGTGCTCACCGACCGCGCCGTCTCGTTCATCCAGCGCGAGCACCAGCAGCCATTCCTGCTGTATCTCGCGCACAAGGCAGTGCACCCCGATGTGGTGCAGCGCAACGACGGTTCGCTCGACCTGGAGAGCGACCGCGGCTACATCCCCGCCACGCGACACGAGGGACGGTATCGCGACCGGACCTTCACGCGGCGCCAGCAACCGTCGGAAGTTGCGGCCGATCTCGAAGGAAAGCCCGCGATTCGGCAGGCCCTCGCGCGGCTCCCCGCATCCGCCGTCCCGCCACCCCCCGCAGCTCCCGGCCCGGGCGAACACGAGCACGCGACCCATCCATGGACCGGCGAGGAGACGATTCGCCGCCGCGCCGAGATGATCCTCGCCGTCGATGAGAGCCTCGGGCGCCTCATGGCGACGCTGGACTCGTTGCAGCTGCTGGACAGGACGGCGATCGTGCTCACCAGCGACAACGGCTTCTTCTTCGGCGAGCATGGCCTCACCACCGAGCGCCGCCTGCCGTACGAGGAGTCGATCCGGAATCCGCTCCTGCTGCGCTATCCGCCGCGCGTTGCGGCTGGCGTACGCCCGCAGGGGCTGGCGCTGACCGTCGACGTGGCGCCCACCGTCCTGGAGCTGACCGGCGTGCCGATCGCTCCGTCGATCCAGGGACGCTCGCTCCTTCCCCTGCTCGTCGCGACTCCCAAGGATTGGCGCCAGTCGGTGCTGGTGGAGTTCTACACCAACGAGCAACCGTTCCCGCACCTTCTGGACATGGACTACCGCGCCGTGCGGACCAGTCGCTACAAGTACATCCACTGGATCAAGCATCCCGGGCAGGACGAGCTGTACGACCTGCAGACCGATTCGCTGGAGCGGCGGAACCTGGCCGCTGATCCGTCGATGGCATCCACCAGGGTCACGCTTCGCGCCGAGCTGGGGAGACTGGTGCTCGAGGCGGTGGGGCTCTCGGCGAAATGAGGATTCCGCGTGTCGCTCGCCTGTGAGTTCGAAGGACCCTCGGGCAAGACGTCCGCGCGCACCGACATCTATCACGGCACCGTTCGCGAACTCGAACCCGACCGACGCGTGGTCGAGGTGCTGGAGTTGGAGGCGGAAGAACCTCGTCGCGCATCGATGGAGCTGTTCACACGGAGCGTCCGTTCGACGCGAGCGCGCCGCGCCGTCGTGCCTAGTGCACCCCCGCGATGGCCTCCGGTCGAACGGCGACCTCCGGAAAGGCCCGCAGGACAGCTCCGTCCAGCGTGACCAGGGGACATCCCAGCTCCTCTGCCACCGCGACATACTCGCAGTCGTACGACGAGCAGCCGGACGCCAGCACCAACTCCATCACGCGCCGAGCATCGGGCTCGAACGTCACCGCCCCCAGCGCCTCCGCGGCGAGGGAGAAGAGCGCGCTCCCCTGATCAGGCGACCGCCGGCCGTTGCGAACGAGCGACGCCATCACGCTCCGCAGCTCCGAGAGGATGAGCGGCGGGGCGACCCATGCCCCGTCGGCGCGCAGGAGCCGCTCCGCCACCGTCGAATCCTCGTGTGGGAGGACGAGCGAGGCGACGACGTTGGCGTCGGCGACGATCACGCGCGTCCGGCCGACCGGGCCTGCGAGAGCTCGGCGCTCGTCACCGTCACCCCCTCGGCGGCGAGTGCGTCTCGCGTGGCGCGTGCGCGCGCGATGAAACCCTCCACCTCCCGGGGGCGTCGCGCGGAGAGCGCGAAGTGCAGGCATTCAATCACTTCGCTGTTCAGGCTCCGGCGACGCTCGGCGGCGCTCGCCTTGAGCCGCCCGTACAGGTCGTCAGGGACGTTGCGAATGGTGAGGATGGGCATGGCAGCAGGGCGCTCGTTTGAGGTGACTGCAAAATGCAGTCGCGCCTCGTTCGCCGTCAATGGCCGTACCATCGTTCGCTCCTGGTGCTGGGGGATTCCCGAGGAGGACCGTTGGGTGTGGTCCGCCGCGTCCCGCGCACGATGACGCGGCGATCCGGGGTGGGCGCCATCATTCGATTGCCTGCAGTACCATTCCCTTCGTGTCGATCGCCTTCCGTGTTCGACGAGCGCGCCGACGCGGCGCGTCGTGGCTCGCGCTGCTCGGTGTGGCCGCGGGGTGCGGTGGCGCATCCGCCGAGCCGTCCGGCACGCCGCCGCCCACCACGCCGCCGCCCGCCCTGGACGTCTCGGGGTGGGTGAGCGCGAGGGACGGGACCATGCCGGTCGTCATCGTCGCCCCGCACGGTGGTGACCTGTCACCCGACAACCTCCCCGACCGCCAGTGCGCCGGGTGCGAGGTGCTCAACGACGCCAACACGCAGGAGCTGGCGCAGGCCGTTGGCGACGCGTTCCAGCGGCGCACCGGGCGACGCCCGTTCGTGGTGGCCAACCGCCTGCACCGGCGCAAGTTCGACGGAAACCGCGAGCGCGCCGAGGCCACCGGCGGCCACGCACCGCTGGATCCGATGTGGGACCGTTTGCACCTGGCGATCGACAGCGCCAAGGCACGCGCGCTGCGCCTGCACCCGCGCGCACTGCTGATCGACCTGCACGGTCATGCGCACGACATCGCGCGCCTGGAGCTCGGCTACCTGCTCACCAGCGCGGAACTGCGCCTGGCGGATTCGCTCCTGGGGCCTCGCCTGGGGGCGAGCAGCATTGCGCGGCTGGGCGCCGTCGCCGCCTCGGGCGACCGCGGCGCCACCCTCGTGCGCGGTCCCCGCGCGGTCGGCACCCGGCTCGCCGTGGCCGGCTATCCCGCCGTGCCATCGGCGAGCGATCCCGCGCCGCGCGACGGCGACCCGTACTTCTCCGGCGGCTACAACACGCGGCGCCATGGCTCCCTGGACGGCGGCGCGGTGGACGCAATCCAGCTGGAGTGCAACTACGCTGGCGTGCGCGACACGGCCGCCGCCCGCGCGGCGTTCGCCGAGGCGCTGGTCACGGCGCTGCTCGCCTTCCTGTCCGACCACTACTCCTGGTCGCCGGGATAGCGGCTCGTCCCGTGCGGGTGCCGCTGGTGGTGCGCCGGACGCCATCGGGCGCCACCGCCAGCGACGGCCGAGCTCGCGCCCGCTAGCGTTGCCACCCGACCCGCTGGCCTGCTGGAACCGGAGGCACGATGCGACCGCTGCTGCACGGACCCCTGCTGACGACCATCGCCGCCCTGACGGCCGTGGCGACACTCGTGCGCGCGCTTCCGCAGGCGCAGCCCGCGCTCACCATCACCTTCCTGGCCAATGAGGGGGTGCACCTGGCGGCTGGCGACAAGGCGGTGCTGATCGATGCGTTGTTCGAGCATTACGGACGAGAGTTCGCGCTCCCCGCCGATTCCACGCGCGCCGCGCTCGCCGCCGCGCGACCCCCCTTTCACGAGGTGGACGTCGTCCTCGTGACGCACCGGCACGGCGACCACTTCCATCCGGCACCGATGGCGGCGCACCTGCGCGCCAATCCGCGCGCCACGCTCCTGACCTCTCGCCAGGTGATCGACAGCCTGCGCGCACACCCGCCAGCTGCATCGCTCGCTGCCGAACGGTTGGTGGCCCCGCCCGTACGCCGTGGCGAGCGACAGCGCCACGCGGTAGCCGGCATCCCGGTGGAACTGCTCGGCCTTCCACACGGCGGCAACCCCAGGCGGGTTCCCGACCACCTGGGCTACGTCGTGGAACTTGGCGGCCAGCGCGTGCTGCACGTGGGCGACACCGACATCAGCGAGGCGGCCTTCCGCCCGCTGCGCCTGGACACCGCGCGCATCGACATCGCGCTCCTCCCGGACTGGATGATCACGAGCGCGGAGGGGCGCGAGACGATTGCCAGGTGGATCAAGCCCAGGCGCGTCGTCGCGATTCACCTGACCGCGCAGGACACGCCAGCCGCGGCGCGCCGCGTGCGCGAGGCGCTTCCCTCGGCCATCGCCTTCGAGACGTCACTGTCCACGCTCAAGCCGTAGACGGCGCGCGGTGGCTGGGTTGGGTGTCGAAAAGCGGGACACGGAGTTTCGCGGAGGACACGCGGAGGCCCACGGAGAAATCCTTGGCTGTTGGAGGGAATGCACCATCCACTGCCTTCCTCCGCGAACCTCCGTGAAACCTCCGTGTACCTCCGCGTCCAGCTCCTGAACACGCCCGCGCGTCGTCGCGCGCCTAACCGCGACCGAACCGCCGGACAATTCGCGCACGCCGGATCTGGTCGAGCAGCGGGAAGTCCTTCGCGAGGTAGGCCTCCCCCTCACTCGTGATGCGGGCCTGGGTCGGCCCCTGGCCGCGTGGCGCCCCCTCACCATAGCCCGTGTACAACGAGTCGACGACCTCCATCCCGCGCACCACCTGCGCGGCCACGGCGAAGCCGAGCCGGTCCAGCCGCTGGTTGTCGCGCAGGTTGATGAAGAGTTGCGTGGTGCGCGTGTTGGGGCCGCCGGCAGCAAAGCTCAGCGTGCCGCGCACGTTGCTGCGCCGTACCGAGTCGTCCTGGAGGCGATGCTCGCGCACCGCCGCCGTCACCGCCGGATCGGCCGCGAGCCCGAACTGCACCACGAAGTTCGGCACGGCGCGAAAGAAGCGCGCCCCGTCGTAATAGCCGTGTCGCATCAGACCGTATATCCGGTCGGCGCCGCGCGGCGCCCCCGCCCCGGGGGCCCCCACCACCACCCCCCCCCGGCGCGGCGCGCAACGCCCCCCC